>JANYDO010000411.1 GCA_025363605.1 Candidatus Kapaibacterium sp. | reverse complement strand
AACCAGAGTGCGGAATGTATTCCGCTCCTCATTCACGCAAGTGATCATTCAATATCATAGCGGAATACATTCCGCACTCCAAACCCTTACAACTATGAGACACATCATCATTGCGGTTCTGCTCCTGAGCCTTGCTGCGTGTTCACAAAAAACCGCACAGCACGCGGGACACAACGATTCGACAGCCACGCAAGGCGTAGCCGCCGCCAAACCTACACAATACACCTGCCCGATGCACCCCAACGTAGTTTCGGATAAAGAAGGCATCTGCCCCATCTGCCAAATGGATTTGCTTCCCGTGGGTAGTCCCGAAGCAATGAGTGAAGAAGAATCACACGAGGGACATTCTCACGCAGAACATACGATGGGCGAGCTTGTCGTAACAGGTCAAAGCCGCGTATTGGCAGACGTACAAACGGCGGTAGTGCTAAGTGAACCCGTTCACCGTACCGTTACTGCCGTTGGAACACTGGACTTTGCCGAACAGAATCGCCGTAGCATTACTGCCCGCGTAGCAGGACGGATTGAAAAACTATATGTGGATCAGTCGGGAACGACCCTTCGCAAAGGGCAGCGTCTCTTTGATTTGTACAGCCCCGAACTTATGCAAGCACAGACGGAATTTATTCTTGCCGTGAAGAATCAGCAATTAGCAAGTTTAAGCAGTGGTGCGGGGTCGAAGATTGTCGAACAATCAAAACAGCGCTTAATGATTTTGGGCATGACAAGTGAACAAGTGCAAACACTGGAACAAACGCGAGAGACACCAATAACAACCACTATGTATGCGCCTTCTAGCGGTACGGTGATTGAGAAAAAAGTCGTAGAGGGAACGTATGTGAACATTGGTGCTCCGCTTTTTGAAATTGCCGACCTCTCAACTCTCTGGAATTTGGCGGAACTCTATGAAACCGACGTGGCTGCGGTAAAGATTGGTCAACAGGTCGCTTTGAGGACACAGGCGTATCCTAACGAAACCTTCAAAGGGCGTGTAGCATTTATGTACCCGGTTGTGAATGCAGAATCACGCACCGTGAAAGTCCGTATTGAAACGCAGAATCCTCACGGGAGGCTGCGTCCCGGGATGTACACCGAAACATTATTCACGCTGAATGGCGGCACAGGTTTAACCATCCCTGACGATGCAGTCTTAGTAACAGGTAGGCAAAGTGTCGTGTGGGTACAGGTACAAGGCGAAACGAACAAATTTGAGGCGCGGCACGTAACAACGGGCGCGAAGTTCGACGGCAAAGTGCAGATTTTGTCGGGGCTTTCTGAGGGGGAAAAAGTCGTTGCGAGTGGTGGCTTTTTACTGGATTCGGAGCGGCAACTGCGCGGTGGTGCGGGCGGCGGACACAATCACGGCGGCAGCGAAACCCCACAAAAAACGAGTGGCTCAATGAATGGCATGAAAATGTAAGAGCCTTATGACGCAAGAACGCGCATTTACCACTATGATTCGACTTCTCGTACTGCTTTGCGCGACAACAGGCGTTATCGCGTTTGCACTCTTAATAATAGCACTCCGCCCATCGCTCCAAAAGACCGTAGAAGCACGAGGCTTTGTGCTACGCGATTCCGCAGGACGTGTGCGAGCAGAATTGAGCGTTGATGCGACGGGTAATGCTTCGCTGTTCTTTATGGATAGTTTGGGGCGGAAGAAAGCGGTGTTGAAGTGAGGTGAAAAGTCTATCCGTTATGCAAAACAAAAGCCCATGCAAACTTACGCATGGGCTTTGTTTATTTGAATAGGCGGAGTTCGTGAAGCCTTTTTCGCTTGTGCGGGCATTTGTGCTGCAAGCGGCTCTTTCATCCACGCAGGAATATCGGCGACGGGATGCGTCCGACGATACCCCGCAATATGTTCACGAATGCTCTGCATCTCTTCGGGACTTGGCTCTTGATTGATGACGGTAAACGCCATATCTTCGGGGTCAGGAATGTAGCCCATAGTTTGCTCCAAACATTACAAATTATTGTGGCGAAAAGTATTGACGAACAAGCATACTTGCTGCTTCGGTTTCAATAATCATGCGTGTAGATGCACCGATTCGATGTGCGCCCAAGGCTTTTTCGTAATGGGCAACAAGATTCGATTTTGCCAAAAACGATACAAAACCGTCGTAGTCGCGTTCAAAAGAATGCTTACAGGCAAACGCAAAAAGATTACCGCCAACACCTTCGTATTTCTTGCCTTTACCGATGTTAAAGTACGCATTTTCCACGAGATGTACAATGATGTGGTCTCCTCCGTCGCCGAGGCTGAGTAATCCTTGAATAGTAGTCGGCTCGTTTGCAATCACCAACTTAAAAATCTTGCGCTGCGATCGTTGTAATTCCCCTAACCAATCAAATGACCACCCTGTTTTGAGGTGCTTCTTATCGGTGCTGGCAAGCGGTAGAACATACGTCGCTAAGGTTGTTTGTGTGGCAACCTCGACAATGGAATTGGTAAGGCGGTCAATATGGATGGTGATATGTTCCATGCTGCAAATACACGAAAAATTCTTCAGTTGAGCAACAAAAAAGCCCGCATTCAAGCTAAGGCTTCAAGCGGGCTTCACTCTTTATGGACAATCTTCTCGACGTTTTCCAGCCTGCGGTCGCGGTCTTCATCGGCTTGGTGCTTCACAGCCATTTCCTTTTCGATGTGCTGAAGGTTTTGCCGAATGCCCAGCACGTCACCATGCAACGCCTTCAAGAAATACGCTATCACCGACACTAAGCCTGTGATTATGTACAACTCAAGTTTGTCCATGTGTGATGTCCTCCGCCAGTGCGGTGAGTGATTTCCATGCGGCATCGAGTTTCTGCGGATTGATGACCTGCTTTCCGGTGAAGAATCCGATAACCGCAATCGCGGCGGCTTCCAACATCCGTACCATGCCGTCGTCTATCGGCAAGCCGAAAAGATTACCCAAGTAGGCAACGAGTGCCACCAACGCGACGGCGCTGGTCGTCCAGTTCTTCGCTTGTGCCGAAGCGATGAACCGTTGGATTTTGCCGATGAGCGTTGGCGCGGCGGCTATCCATTGGAATACCGATGGAATACGAAATGTTGGTGATGATGGTGTTTCTGAAGGCATGATTGCTCTCCTTATCGAAAGTATGCGGTGAAGAGAATAGGGTGAAATGGAAACTTTGTTGGACTGGTTGCCGCCCAAGACCAAAACGGATTTGCCTTCTTGTCCGGCAAAAAATCCAACGTGTCCGAACTGTGCATTTGTGCCACGCGCATCGTTACGCGAGAGTACAACAATATCGCCGCGCTCGGCTTCTTCCAGCGAAACCGCCACGCCCCACGTGAGAAAACTTCTCGCTCGTGCAGAGTTTGTTCCCGTGATGGATGCTTTTTTCAAGCACCAATTCACAAACGATGCGCACCACGGCACTTCGTCACTCGTGGCATGGAGACTTGTTGCGGCGTGATATTCCACGATACGGTCGTTATGCGTGTCGCCGAAAATCTCTGCCGTACCAAGTTCTTTCATGGCAATATCGAAAGCTGCTTTGCTCATTGGTGATGTCCTCCAAAAAAAGCGGTAACACGGGCATTGAACCAACACACCGCATTACCGCTTGAACGAATATGCTTACGGAAGCGGAAGCTGCACCGCACCAACGGCAGTTTTTGCAGAGGTGAGCGCGGTCTTGATGCTCTCCAATGCTGTGCGGAATGCTGCATCAGGCGTGAACTGTACTTCGCCGTCAACGCCTTTGGCAAAGACGATAACTTTGCCGTCTGCGTCGGCTTGCAGAATATCAAACGCCGCAAGTGCGTCGGTGCAATTTTTCTCCAGTGTTCCGATAGAGCGCACCG
>JANYDO010000022.1 GCA_025363605.1 Candidatus Kapaibacterium sp. | reverse complement strand
AGCAAGATTGTTCAAGAGGTCGTAGGCGACGACCGCCAAGGCACTCGGACGTTTGCCCGTGATGTACTCGCCGGGCTTATGCTGATTGGCAATCTTGAAGGAGCGTCCGCCAAAGGCCGCAAGTAATGCCGGAGTGTTGGGTAGAACAAGGTCGCTCCCATCAATCCCAATCAAACGCAACCCACGCCAATACTTTGGCTCTTGCGATGGAGGCGCAGAAAATTTATGGAATCAAGAATACGGCGCATCTGTTCCAAAAAAATGTTTTTTTCATATTCAAAAATAACGATTTACGCTTAACTTAATGACATTGGTATTAGGAGTGAGGTTCTTGCGCCCTGTGGACTCTCTGACAAAACAATCAATTAACGCGCTTTTATTTATTTCACATTCCTAAGGAAAGAGCGGGGGCAGCAATAATGTATTCGGGCGTTTAGCTCATCCAATTCGTACGCGCATCGGGATTCCACTTGGTGGTCGTCTTTTTCAATTGTGTCCAGAACTCAATCGAACTTTTACCCGTGATGTCGCCCACGCCAAATTTTGAATCGTTCCATCCACCAAACGAAAATGGTTCACGCGGCACCGGTACGCCGATGTTCACGCCTACCATGCCCGCGCTGGCGTGTTCGGTCACGTACCGCGCCAGTCCGCCGCTTTGGGTGAAGACTGAAGCCGCATTGCCGTAAGGATTCGCGTTTTCGATAGCGAGTGCTTCGTCAAGCGTGCCGGTTCGGAGAATCGAAAGCACAGGACCAAAGACTTCTTCTTTTGCGATGTTCATATCGGGGCGAACGTGGTCAATAACCGTCGGACCAACGTAGTACCCGCCTTCGCTGCCCGCCACGACCGTCTTTCTGCCGTCCACAAGCACTTTTGCGCCTTCCGCTTCCGCTTCGGTGATATAGCGTTCAATGCGCTCTTTGGCTTGCGTGGAAATGACTGCACCCAAGTTTTTACCAGCCACGATTTTCTTCGATTCATCGCACAGCTGCTCTACAATGTGGTTCACTTCCCCAACGCCGACCATGACCGAAGCCGCCATGCAGCGCTGTCCGGCGCAGCCAGCCATCGAAGCCGCAACGTTGGAAGCGGTCATGGCGGGATGTGCGTCCGGAAGAACGAGAATGTGATTTTTCGCGCCCCCCAGTGCCAATGCGCGTTTGTGGGTTGAGGTGGCGCGGGCATAAACAATTTTGGCGACTTTGGTAGAACCCACAAACGAAACCGCTTTAATATCGGGATGGTCGCAGATGGCTTCCACAATGTCGCGGTCGCCATTGACGATATTAAAAATTCCGTCCGGCAATCCGGCTTCTTTCAAGAGTGCGGCAATTTTTTGGGAACTGAGCGGTACAAGTTCGGACGGCTTCAGAATCATTGCGTTGCCGAGGGCAATGGCGTTAGGAATTGTCCAGTTCGGCACCATCATTGGGAAATTAAACGGCACAATCGAAGCCACAACGCCAAGTGGTGCGTGTTCTGTGCGGCACTCTACGCCCGCACTCACTTCCAGCCATTCGCCGGAAATAAGCTGCGGCAGCGAACAGGCAAATTCCGTCAGTTCGATGCTTTTCTCCACTTCGGCGCGGGCTTCGTCGAATGTTTTCCCGTTTTCTTCTTGCACAAGTTTTGAAAGCTCGGTCATATTTTTTTCGAGCAGCGTTTTGTAGCGGAAGAAGACTTGAACCCGTTCTTTGATGGGGGTTTTCGCCCATGCGGGTTGTGCTTTTTTTGCGGCAACGACGGCTTCGTTCAAATCGGACGCATTCGAGAGCGGCATTTTTGCTATCAGACTGCCGTCTAAGGGCGAAAAAACGTCGAGGGTTTTACCGCTTGCGCTGGGCGTAGATTTGCCGCCAATGTAGTTTGAGAGATCGGGGTATTTCATGGTTTTGAGGGAAAAATGGTAAAAATTGGTTCACGTGAAAGAGCGCGATGAAAAGCCGCGCAAAGCATTATACAGCCCATTGACAACACATTCACTACGTTCTCAAGACTTTATCGTGAGAGATTTTCGCTGTTTGTTGTCTTGCTTTTGTCCTTCATCCATAATAAACTGCGCAATTTGGGTATCAATCCGGTGCGACAGCTCACGGAGCGACTGAACAGCATGAGTGGTGCGTTGAATATATTCAGAAGAGGTCTTCGCCATACCCGAAATTTCATGAACACGGCGGGCAATCGTTTCGCTTGCGGCGGTTTGCTGCGTACTGGCAGTTGCGATTTCCAAGACCAGTTGCTGAACGGATGCGGAACTTTCAACGATGCCGTTCAAGGCACTACTTGCGCGTTCTGCAAATTGAACACCATCTTGCACAACTTTATTCCCGTGCTCAATATCCGTTACGGCGGAATGGGTTTTGTGCTGAATATCTTTCACCATCGAACCAATTTGTTTGGTGGCTTGCGTGGTGCGTTCGGCAAGTTTGCGTACTTCATCGGCGACGACGGCAAAACCGCGTCCTTGGTCACCGGCGCGAGCCGCTTCAATGGCGGCGTTCAGCGCAAGCAGGTTCGTCTGGTCGGCAATATCGTTAATGACATCAATAATTTCGCTGATTTGCTGGCTGGCGTTTCCTAAACTTTCAATCGTTCGAGCCGATGCGCCCATCACTTCTCCGATGCGGTGCATCTTTTCTGCGGTGAGAGCGACGACTCCACCGCCTTCTTTGGCAATCGAACCGTTTCGTTCGGCTGCTTGAGCGGTAATGGTAGCATTGCGAGCATTTTCGGCGATGATGGTGTTCATTTCCTCGGTCGCGGTCGCAATTTCATCCATATACTCGCTTTGCAAGCCAATTTGCTGGTAAAGCTCGTTTGTCAGACCGGTGATGTTCGTGGAAACTATCACATTCTCTTCGGCACTGGTGCGTATGTTCAGCACGATGTCACGCATAATGGTAACAGCAAGGTTAAAGCCCTCGTACAACCGCGAAATATCATCCTCGCGCTGCCAATGAATACGTGCCGTAAAGTCACCATTGGCAAAATCCTCCATTTTAGACAACATTTTATCAATACACTGCTCAAGGTATTCTTTTTCCTCTTGAAGCTGGGCAACGGCTTCGTGTACTTTTTGCTCGACACCTGCTTTTTCTTGTTGCACTTGGTCAAGAGATTGCCGGATACCGAGCAACATAACGGCAAAGCTGTTGCTCAAGGTTTCGATTTCGTCGCCGGTGCGCACGTGGACATCCAGACTATAATCGCCCGCCGCAGCGCTCTGGGCAGAAGCGTTTAGGCGTTTGATGGGGCGCGTAATGCTGCGGGCAATCATAAAACCAAGCCCGATAGCAATAAGCAGCACGATGATACCGACAAGAATAAATGCGTTCCGAATAGTCGTCACCAATGACAAGGCATCGCTCGCGTCTCCATACGCAAGAAAAACCCACTTCATACCCTTAAAGCCGGACGTACCTTGCGAGGTTGCGTAGGAAATGAGCCTGTCTCTGCCTGTTCGCTGGCTTGTTTCGCGTTCATATCCTTTCGGCGATCCTGCCAGTGCTTTATCAACGGCAACAAACCTGCCTTTGAAGTTAAAGACACCAATCAAATCCCGCTCTTCATCATCTATGGAAGTTCCGTTATGATCCATCAGCGATACGCTAAACGAAGCAAAACCTTGTTCCTGCACCATTTTGATAGTGCTATTGACGATGGTTCGTGTAGTGCGTTCAAAGCTCGCATAATTGAGCCAAACGCCGACAATGGTGCCGATGGAATCCCGGATGGGTGCAGCAAAGGGAATGACATAGAGACTCTCTCCAAATATTGGCTTGAGCGTTGAGTCAAAGAGCGGGTCGCTATAATACGATTGCCCCTTGCCAATCTGCCCGCCCATACACGCCTTAAACCACTCTTTATTGCTTACATCTATGCCAAGCAACGACTCACTTTGAATGGTAGCCCCCGATGAGCTAATAGTTGTCGCGCAGACGACCTTGCCTTGTGCATTGCAAATCATCATCATATCATATAGACCATATGTGGTAATCATGGTATTGGCAAATGATTGCAACTCTGCGCGGTGATTATTGCTGCTCAGATACCGCGCCGATACTTGATTAACAGCAAAAGCCTGCACGTCGCCGTAGCGCTCAAACATCGTGCGATCAACCCTATCCAATGCCGCCGCCGCAATGTCTGCATAACTTTGCCCGATAGAACGAATAAGGGCGTATTTGCTAACCTGATAGGCGGTAACACCTAAAATCAGAACCGTTAAGGCAGTCACGCCGAAAAAACTCATCAGCAATTTTTGCTGAAGAGACCGAAAAAGTGCGGTCATATTGGTTTGAATCTTTATTACATGAAGAGAGAATCACGACTGTTGAGTTAGGAAGCGGGCTGTAGGCAGGAACGCCCAAATTGCAACCCCACACCGATACAAAACAGCCCGTGGCAAAAGTACACAACCGTCGGCATTTTCGCAACCATCCTTGCGGTTTTAATGCTCATTAAGTGGCAAGCCCAAGCGTTGGAACTCTTTCCAGTTCATCGGTTCCGCACCTTTGCGCTGCTCAAGCATCGTGATGCAGTCACTCACCGGGCAGACAAGTTTGCACAAATTGCAGCCGACGCATTCCTCTTCCTTGATGCTGTACGTGTTGTACGGATTGCCTTTTTCGAGAGAAATAGCTTGATGGGAAGCGTCTTCGCAGGTGATGTAGCACAAGCCGCAGTGAATACATTTATCCTGATTGATATTGGCGACGATGTGAAAATTGAGGTCTAATTCTTCCCAGTCGGTTACTTTTGGTATGGACAATCCCACAAACTCACTCGTGGAAACGAAGCCTTTTTCGTCCATCCAATTCGACATTCCCGAACATAAATCGTTGATAATGCGGAAGCCGTACTTCATCACTGCTGTACAAACCTGCACATTGCCCGCCCCAAGCAGCATAAACTCGACAGCATCGCGCCATGTCGTCACGCCGCCGATGCCGGAAATAGGCGTGTTGGCGGTTGTTTTGTCCATACCCAGCGTGGTGAGCATTTTCAGTGCAATCGGCTTGACCGCCGGACCGCAATAACCGCCAAAGGCTGTGTGCCCGCCCACATCAGGATACGGCAGGAAAGTATCCAAGTCAACCCCCATCAGCGATTGAATGGTGTTGATGAGCGCAAACCCGTTTGTGCCCGCTTCCAGTGTTGCTTTTGCAATCGGCACGACGGAGTGAACGTTGGGTGTCAACTTCGTCAGCACGGGTACTTCGGCGACTTCCATCACCCATTCCACGACCATTTTAGCGATAGCGGGGTCTTGCCCCACAGCAGCACCCATGCCGCGTTCGGTCATTCCGTGCGGGCAACCGAAGTTCAGTTCTAGTCCGTGACAGCCGTTGTCTTGCACTCGCTTCACCAAGTCGTGCCAGTCCTTGCGCGTGGTGTTTGCCATGAGCGACACAACCATTGCGCGGTCAGGAAATTCTTTCATCACTTCGCGTATTTCCTTGAGGTTGATGTCAAGCGGTCGGTCGGAAATGAGTTCGATATTATTCAGCCCCATCACGCGCTGGTTGCCGTAGTTGATGGCAGCGTAACGCGAGGATACATTTTTTACTTGGTCGCCAAGCGTTTTCCAGACCACACCGCCCCAGCCTGCTTCAAAAGCGCGGAGAACGTTGATTTTTTTGTCGGTCGGCGGCGCAGAAGCCAGCCAGAATGGGTTTGGCGAAGAAATGCCGAGGAGCGTGGAGTGTAGATTTGCCATAGTGTAGGGTGTGATTGTTCTATGTTGGTAATCGGTCAGATATTTTATTGTTCGTTAGCCATCGTCTATTCGTAATGAAACTTGCAGCTATGAATAATAATTTCGTTCTGCCGGACTTCATACACAAGGCGATGGCTTTGAGTAATACGTCGCGACCATTTGCCTTGTAGCTCGTGTTTAAGAGCCTCCGGCTTGCCTTTCCCCTCAAAGGGAGTTCTTCGTATTTCGGTAATGAGTTCTGCAATTTTGGCAAAAATCTTTTTGTCCGTCATCTGCCACTCGGTGAATTCTTCAAAAGAAGTACCTTGAAATGTAATACTTCTCATGGTCCCAAATTCTCTCGTACAAATGTATCGAATGCTTCTTCGGTAAATGTTATCCGTTTGTCGCTGTTGATATTTGCCAGCAAGCGCTCTTTATTTGCTTTTGTGCCGAGAAGGTAATTGGTCTCATCGGTCTCGTCTTCATCAGTCTCAACGGTAATAGTAATTTTCACATGAGTATTATGTTCAAATGTACTCCGCAAAGCACGTATAAAGTCTTCGTTGATTTCTTGGGGTTGTAGTTTGTAAATTGCTTGCATATCAATTCCTTTCACGAGAGGTGTAAGTATTCCAGTATCCCCTGCGCCGCATCTTTCCCGTGCTGCACGGCATCCACCACCTCTTTACCGCCATTCACGCAGTCGCCACCAGCGAACACGCCTTTGAGATTGGTTGTCTGGAGACCGCTTGTGGAAATTCTGCCGCCGTTATTCTGGATTTGTGCGTTCTGCACGAACTCTTCAAAGGGAATTTGCCCCGCAGCACGAATAATCATATCTGCTTCAATCGTCATGATCTCGCCCGTCGGCAGAATTGCTCGTTTGCCGGAAGCATCGGTGGTATCGGCAAGGCGCACAATATCGCACACTAGAGCCGTTGCTTTGCCATGCTCACCAAGAATTTCTTTTGGTGCGGCAAGCCAGACAAACGAGCAACCGTCTAGTTTGGCAATGTTTAATTCAACATCGGTGCAGGATTTTTCCAACTCGTCGCGCCGATAAACCATCACCACTTCTTTTGCGCCGAGGCGTTTTGATTGTGTTGCCGCATCTATCGCCGTCATGCCCATACCGATAACTGCCACGCGGTTTCCGACGGCTATTTCTGAATAGTTTTTTGTGCGAATGTCGTAAATAAACTTGATTGCATCCACAACGCCGTCCAAATCTTCGCCCGGAATACCGAGATGACGCGCCACGCCAACGCCAATACCCACAAACACGGCATCGTAGTCGCGCTGCAAATCCTGAAGCGTTTTTGTCGTGCCGATTTCCGTGTTGTACTGAATAGTGATGCCGCCCACGGACAAAATCCAATCAACTTCATCTTCGCAAAACTCCGGCGTAACCTTGTACGCTGCCACGCCGTAGGTCATCAAGCCGCCGCCTTTTGCTTCTTTCTCGAAAATCGTAACGTCCACGCCTTCCAGCGAAAGCGCGTGAGCGCAGGCAAGTCCCGCCGGACCAGCGCCCACAATGGCGACACGCTTGCCATTGGAAGGCTTGCGCTCAAAAATTTTCCATTTCTCTTTAATTGCCTGTTCGGTGGAAAAACGCTGAAGTTTGGCGATGGCGATAGGCTCTTCGTGCAAAAGATTATAGACGCACGCACCTTCGCAGAGCTTTTCGACAGGACACACCTTTGCACAGCCGCCGCCCATGATGTTAGAAGCAAAAATTGTCTCTGCCGAACCCTTGATGTTTCCTGTCGAAATCTGCTTGATGAATTGCGGTACGTCAATACTCGTCGGACAGGATTTCGTGCAGGGCGCATCGTAGCAATAGAGACAGCGATTTGCTTCGATGAACGCTGTGTCTAAGAGTTCAAAGGGCGGGTGCAGGTCTGCAAAATTACGTTTGTATTCTTCAGGCGCGAGGCGCTGGCTTTCGAGTGGCATAACGACAAGTGTTTGGGGTTTGGAAAATTTTTAGGCAAAGATTTCATGCGGTATTTCACGCAAAGAGCGCGAAGGAAGCAACGCGAAGAAAGCAACGCGAAGAAAGATGATGCGTCTGCTTCGTTTACAATTCCACCAATTTGCCGTAGGTTTCCGGTCGGCGGTCGCGGAAGAACTGCCACGTAGCGCGGACTTCGTCTATCATATCCAAATCAAACTCTGCCACAAGCAACTCGTCATTATCCTCCGATGCGCTGGCGAAAATTTGCCCGCGTGGGTCAACAAAGTACGATGTGCCGTAAAATTTACCGAGATTCCACGGCTTTTCTGTGCCTACGCGGTTGATGCAGCCCATGAAATAGCCATTTGCTGCGGCGTGTGCAGGTTGCTCCAATTTCCACAAATACTGCGATAAACCCGCAACTGTTGCCGATGGATTATAGACAATTTCTGCACCATTCAGCCCCAGACACCGCGCTCCATCAGGGAAGTGGCGGTCGTAGCAAATGTACACGCCCACTTTTGCGTATTTGGTCTGGAACACCGGATAGCCTAAATTACCCGGCTTAAAGAAAAACTTTTCCCAAAATCCCGATGTGTGCGGAATGTGATTTTTACGATACTTGCCCAAATATTTCCCGTCTGCATCAATCACCGCTGCCGTGTTGTAGAAGACTCCCGCTTGCTCTTTTTCGTAAATCGGCACGATGATGACCATGTTGTATTTTTTCGCGTATTCTGCCATGCGCTCGGTGGTTGGTCCCGGAATCATTTCGGCGGAGGCGTACCACTCTTTGTCTTGTCCGGGGCAAAAATAGGGAGTGTTGAAAATTTCCTGCAAACACAATATTTGAACGCCTTGTTTGCCCGCTTCTTCGATGTAGGGGATGTGCTTATCCACCATTGCATTGACGATTTCCTGAATTGTTCCTTCGCCTTCGGTTTTCGGGAGGCTCATTTGAATCAGCCCGGATTTGATGATACGTGGCATAATGATTGGGGAGTGTACGGTGTGGAAATGATAGATGAATGTTGTTTGTAATGCTGATGTACTCTCGCGTGATAGAGTTTTAGACAATCAATGATGTCTGCGTTATGCTAATATGAGCTATCATCGGAGATTTTGGACACTTTTTAGAACCAATCCTATATTTCCTATTGATTGGTATCACATTATTTTTTTTAGATTATTACAGTCGCTTTTTCGTATAATTCAGGTAAGCAATTTTGTCTCATTCTAAATTTCGTTCCATGGTTATGTCCCGTTCTTGCATCAAAGTCAACAAGAATATTGCTTTTTTCTATTTGATTCAAGAAACCATCAAAATTGAACTTTTCCAACATCATAATTCTGCTGTATTTGTAATACTCTCTACCGCCATCTTTTTTCACTTCTGCCTGAACGTAAAAACAATTCAATAACTTAGTTCCTGCTTTATTTGATAAGTCATCAAAACCCCAATATGGCTGCGGATCAATTTGTTGCAAACCAATTTTTTGATGAATTTGCTGTAACCATTTATTGTGCCTATCTGAAACCTTGCTACTATCAAATGATACTAGCACTTTTCTATCTTTTCTGTCAATCACTACCTGAAATCCTCTGTCACTTGGCAAAAGTCCATGAATAGTTTGTCGAAAACTCATTTCGTTTTCGGGGTATTTTTTACCTGCTTCTTGATGTTTCCAACCATAATGTAACAATAATACTTGTGGAACAAATTTTACTGCTCTGGGTGAAGGTTCAATGTGAAACAAGGTTGTTAGCGATGAAGTCTTTAGTCTCTGAGTTTTTAGTTCCCATTCTGCAGCATTCGGAATAGGAAGATTGTTTTCTTCAATTCCTAATAAATCTTCAAGAGTATTACCAATTCCACCGTGGTTGCCATGTCGTGCATTGTCTATCCATCCTTGCTCGGCAATTTTCTTTAGCTCGTGAATTAAGCTGTCTTTTGTGTAAATCTTCATTATTCTGTTTTCTGAAATAATGTTAGAGGTCTTAATTTTTGAAGTTCACTATGTACTTTGTTGCGTTCAATTCGTTGTTCTGCCATTTTGCAATAGTCGGGCGACAATTCAATCCCAGTATAATGACGTTTATGCCCGATAGCAACAACCGCAGTAGTTCCCGATCCCATAAATGGATCTAAAATAATTTGTGCTGTTGTCGAAGTAATAATTCTGTCAATTAAGGCAATCGGAAATGGCGCAGGATGTGAATTATTCATCTCTTGAGTAAACTCCCATACATCACCAAAAGCATTAGCCTTTGGAGCAAGTTTAAAGTGTGGTTTGGGAATTAAATAAATTACTTCATAGGTTGGTAAAAAGTAACCTGGGTTGAAGTTTATACCTCCTTTTCGTTTCCAAATGATAATCTGTCTTACAGGCAAATCTCTAATTATATCTTGCCTATCTTGCAGGACACCGTCTTGAACTCGCCATTTGTGGTTATAGAAAATCGCCCCATCATCTTTGATGAGTCGGAACATCTCCTTTAAGCAATTATATTGCCATTCAGCATACTCTGCGTGTGGCATATTATCATCATAGTGACTGTAACCATTGACTAACGCCGCTCCCGCCCATTTCCCGCCGCGCCCGTCTTTCATTCCGTTTCCGGTTGAATTTTTCAGGTTATATGGCGGTGAAGTTACTACCAAATCTATGCACTTGTCTGGCATTTCGCTCATAACAGTTAAGCAGTCGTCGTTAATGATTTTATCTATATAGTTTTCTTCAAATGACATTGGATAATTTATTGAGAATGTTATGTGTCAAATTGACGATTTTGTCATTCCGAAATTCAAATTGCGGATATTTTTATACAGCAAAATTGAGAAAAAGCTAGACAATTAACGACGTTTTATTGCGACGTAAAAACTGCCCGTAGCCTTTTTCAAGGTGCATTTTTCCATCATCCACTGCCACTCGCCCGCGTAGAATCACGGTTTTGCATTTGCCCGTCACTTCCCAGCCTTCGTACGCGGAGTAATCGGTGTTGTGGTGGTGCGTTGTGGCGGAAAGGGTATGCTTTTCGTTCGGGTCAAAAATCACAATGTCAGCATCTGCGCCAATAGAAAGGGTGCCTTTTCGGGGGAACATTCCGAAGATTTTTGCGGCGTTAGTGGAAGTCACTTCCACATATTTGTTCAAACTGATTTTGCCCGTGCGAACGCCTTCGGAAAAGAGAAGTTCCATGCGGTGTTCGATGGCAGGATGCCCGTTCGGAATTTTTGAAAAATCGTGTTCGCCCATTTTTTTCTGCTCCCATGTAAAAGGGCAGTGGTCAGTCGCTACAACCCGCACCAGACCTTGATTCAAGCCTGCCCAAAGAGCATCTTGGTCTTTTTTCTGACGTAGTGGCGGACTCATCACCCATTTTGCGCCTTCAAAGCCCTTTTCATAGAGCGAAGCGTCCAAAAGAAGATACTGAATACAGGTTTCGACAAAAACGGTTTGGTTGCGCCGTGTGGCATCGCGGACGTGATTGAGTGCGCCTTCGCAGGTGAGATGCACAATGTACGCCGGAACTCCCGTGTAATACGCCATGTCTGCAAAGCGCTCCGATGCTTCCGATTCGGTGATTTCTGGTTGCGAAAGATAATGATACAAAGGTGAGAGTTTGCCTTCCGAACGGTGTTTGTCAATGAGGTAGTCAATCATATCGCCGTGGGTGGCGTGAACCGTGACAAGCCCGCCGCAGCGCTTCACTTCTTCCATCAATCCTATCATTTGGCGGTCGTCAATCATGAGTGCACCTTTGTACGCCATAAACGTCTTGAAGGACGTAATGCCTTCTTTTTCGACCATTTCCTGAATTTCAGGCTTCGTGCGTTCGTTGAAGTCCGTCACCGCGAGGTGGAAGGAATAATCGCTATAACAGTTGCCGTTCGAGCGTCCTTGCCATTCTTCCAATGCTGAACGCAGCGATTTACCTTGCGTTTGGAGGATGAAGTCAATCACCGTTGTTGTACCTCCGTGCAAAGCGGCTTGCGTGCCGGTCGCGTAGCTGTCGCTCGAAGACGTTCCCATAAACGGCATATCAAGGTGGACGTGCGGGTCTATGCCGCCCGGAAACACGAGTTTGCCAGTGGCATCAATCGTGCAGTCTGCTTGTACCTTGAGGTTTGTGCCGATAGCATTGATGCGCTCGTTTTCGATAAAAATATCTGCTGTGTAGGTGTCTGCCGCCGTGACAACAGTTCCATTGCTGATGAGGAGAGAAGCCATAGCCCGCTTAAAATAGAGTGGAACAAACAAGAGCGAAGAACTTACAAAAAATAACGGTGAATTTCCAAAGGAATTTCGGGAGTGAATTTTTTATTGTCGCCACAAAATGTACTCTGCGTGAAATGGTGCGATGATGGCTGAATTTTGGTATTGGATTCTTGGCGAGATTTTGTAGTTTGAGCCACAATCGAAATTACTTATCCCAGTTTATTCCAAATGTATGCCTCCACACACAAGCAACCTCACGCCGGCAGAACAAGCCGAAATTGTTCGTAATAACCTTGATTACACGCTCTTTTCGTGGTCGAAGCAAGCGGGATTAGTCCCGATAAATATTCAACGTGCCGAAGGGGTGTATCTCTGGGATTATGATGGCAAAAAATACATTGATTTTTCGTCGCAATTGATGAACGTCAATATCGGACACGGCGACCAGCGCGTTACCGATGCCGTTGCTGCACAAATGAGGGATGTTTCTTACGTCTATCCGGGCATGACAACGAAAGCACGAGGAAACTTGGGCAAAAAACTGGCAGAAATCACGCCCGGCAATCTCACGAAGACGTTCTTCACGCTGGGCGGCGCAGAAGCGATTGAAAACGCCATCAAACTCGCACGGCTCTACACCGGACGGCATAAAATCATCACGCGCTACCGCGCTTTCCACGGCGCTTCGTATGCCGCGATGTCTGCGGGCGGCGACCCACGCAAGATTGCAAGCGACAGCCAACAAGCACCAAATTTTGTTCACGTCGAAGACCCGTTTTGCTATCGTTGCCCGTGGTCGCAGAAAATTGAGACCTGCAAGCGCGAATGCGTGTCGCACATTGAGCGCGTCATCGAATTTGAAGGACCCGGAACGATTGCGGCAATCTTGATGGAGGGCGAATCCGGCTCTTCGGGTTGCATTACGTATCCGCCGGATTATTGGGAAAAATTGCGTGCGCTTGCTGATAAACATGGGATTTTACTTATTGCTGACGAGGTAATGAGCGGCTTTGGGCGCACGGGCAAATGGTTCGGCATTGACCATAGCGGCGTTGTGCCGGACATTATGGCAATGGCAAAAGGCATCACCGCAGGATACGTGCCGCTTGGCGGCATCATCGTTTCCGACAAAATTGCATCGTACTTCGACGACAAACCCCTTATGCTGGGGTTGACGTATTCGGCGCACGTGGTTTCATGCGCTGCTGCGCTTGCCGTAATAAAAGTCTATGAGGACGAAAACCTCGTGGAACGTGCCGCAGAAATGGGGCGCTACATAGAAAACCGCGTCGAAGAAATGAAGAAAAAACACCCGTCTATTGGTGATTTCCGTAATACAGGTTTGCTGGGCTGCATTGAACTCGTGAAAAACCGCGAAACAAAAGAGCCGATGGCAGTTTGGAATAGTAGCAAACCCGAAGACAATGCCATTATGAACCAAGTGGCAGCCAAAATCCGTGAGTTGGGTATGTTTACCTTCGTACGGTGGAATTATATCTTTACCGCACCACCGCTCACGGTAACGAAAGAACAGATTGACGAGGGGCTGGCGATAATTTCAGAGGCGATTGCTATTGCTGATGCGCATTGCAAATAACAGCCGAAATGGGGAAGACACAGCCGCAGTTCACGAAAACGTCACCATCTTTTTCAAAACCAAATGAATCACGACATTGTACC
>JANYDO010000017.1 GCA_025363605.1 Candidatus Kapaibacterium sp. | reverse complement strand
GCGACTTTTTGCCCATTTACATCGTAAAATTGCACGGTCGTGGTGCGATTCGCAATGACAGCATTTTCCGCCTTTTCGTCGTCGTGCCGGAGCATAATTCCCTTAAAGAAAATCGTCTGCCCGGGGCGGTACAAAGCGCGGTCGGTGAAAAAGATGGTCGTTTCTTGTGCGGCTTGCTGATAGGGGTAGTTGTAGGAAAGCCACGTTTCGTCACGTAGCACGTCCTTTTGTCCGCCCGCCTCGCGCACGGCTTCAGCAAGCAGCGAACCGTTTTCCATGAGTTTATTGGAAGTGCTGCAAAAGCCGTTGTTATCGGTCGTGAGAGTTTGTGCGAGCGTTTCTTCGTACTCGTTTGTGCGGGTGTTGTACGCTTGGCGATAGAGGTTGACCTTCACGCCGCCGAGTGGTTCGCCTGTTGCGGCTTCATTGACCATGAGTCGCACATCGGAGCTGGCGCGGTGGTCGGTATTCTCATGCGCAATGGACAGGCGCGTCACCGTGAAGCGCGTAACGGCAATGCCATTATTTTTTGCCGCAAAGTCCGCACGGGAACTGGCGACAAAAGCATAGAAGCCGACAGGCAAATCGGTTGTGTTATTTGCACCGATGGGCAACATGGGTTTTATGTCCACACTATGCGTTTTGTAGTCCACCGAAGCGCTTGAATCCTTGACGGGCAGAGTTACCGACCACGACGACAGGGGTTTGAGTGCTGTCAATCGCGCAATTTCTTCATCAGTGTTAGAAGTATAACGTTGAAAACGGCGTGGATTCTCAATCCGCACCAGTCGAAAATGTGCCGTGTCAATGTTCCGAAACTGCACATTCACCAGGAAAGGAGCGTTCGGCAGCACGGTTTTCTCGACAAACACGTTCAATTCTTTGTGCAAAATACTACTCTCCAGCGCCCGTGCCGATTGACTGCCAAAGGATGCGGCACGTGATTTTTCAAATTGTTGTGCGGCGCGGCAATACTCCAGCGACTTGATGTAGTCTGCCTTTTCGTACCAATGCTGCGCTATGGCGAAGAGATATTCCGCCGTCGCCGGATGACCATTCAATTCCTTGACGAAGCTCTCCAACGCCCGTAAATACTCATCTTCCACGCCTTCGGCAAAGGTGTGTTCCTTGGCATATTGCAGACGCATGAGATTCACGTCCGCAAGCGCTTCGGGCGAAGCCGACGACGACGCAAGGTGCAACGCCGTAAGCTCCTGATAAAGCCTGATGGTGCGGTATTTCCCATCATTCGCATCCGGCGTAGAGAATTGCATTTGCGCAAACTGCTTGGCATCCGCAAAGGCGCTCACGTCCGTTAGTTCAAACTCTGCTTCCGGCTTCGGAAGGTCGTTGGCAGTATTGTTCAGCATAGCCAGAGCGCGGTGTGCAAGGAGGTCGTAGAACTGAGGGCGCAAGGAGCCGCTTCTTGTCGTGCTATCTTTTTTGCTTTCGCGCTCAACGAGAAACATTTTCACTGCTTCCGTAGGTACTTGCTTGAGAAGGGCAGACTTGGCGGGCGCATCAAAATAGAGCGCGTCAAAATGAAGTTGACGAATGGTCTCCACAAAGCGCCGTGTGTCCCAAGCGCGGAAGTCTGCACTGGAATCTTGTGTGGCGGTGCGCTGACGGATTTTCCAGCGCTGGCGATTGAGATACTGTGTATAAAATTCAGCAAGTGCCGAACGCAGCAGCGATGCTGCAACGAGGTCGTTTGCTTTGTCGCTTTCCTGTATGGCAGCGTTTACATCATGCACAAACGACGGCTCTCCTTCGTCCTTGGTTTCGCCTTGCAGAGCAGCTTTGTAGAGTAAAGCCTTGACGACATGACCCGAAAACTTGCTTTTTCGCGCATCGGCAAGAATGGTCTCAACGATTTCCAAAGCAGATTTCGGTAAATCACGACTGAGGCAGCTATCCACTTTTTTCCACTGCCTATCGTAAAGCCGTTGAGCAAGAGAGTCTGGAAGCATAGTAATAATGCGGTCTTGTGAAGTAGATGGAGAGGGAGATTGCTTTTGTTCGATGAGCTTCTGCTCAAGGAGTTTTTGCTCAGTGGGTTTTTGTTCTGCGGGCTTTTGTACAGTCTGTTTTTGCACCTTTGACTTTGATGTCGTTTGCTTTTGCGCTGTTTGCTTTTGCGCAGGAAGATTGGTGGTGAACACCGCTCCCAGAAGTACGATGGTGAGAAGTCGGGAAAGGAGAACTGCTCCAGAGCGGAAACGATGAACATGGCTCATTATGTACTCACGAAAAGTGTGAAAAAAGTCGTTGGTTCACCATTATTGATTCGCCATCCCTGAACATGGTGATTGCTTCGTCTCGTTAGAACGCAATTCTACGGATTCCGTTTAAGGTGCGCAAGAAAAAAGCCGATACGGTGGGCTTTTGGAGTTGGCGGCACTTGCAAAGACTTTGCTGGCGGTGATTTTTTTTCTATATTGGCGGAATGTCTCACCGCTTTGCTTCCATATTGCTTTGTTTGTGCCTGAGCGCAAACACTCTTGCTCCATTTTCCGACGGTACGGAAATAGAGCGGTTTTCGCGCCTTGTTGAGCATTTCCAAGAGCATCAGCAACGAGAAACAATAAGTTTTGTCAATTTTCTGTTTTTGCATTACAGTCCGTTTTCTAAACATTTAGCTTCTTCGACCGACGAACACCATTCGTTACCATTTCACGCCCCGCTCTCTTCTGCGCATAGTGCTATTAGCTCATACTTCCCCGTTATAGCGAGTTGCACACTCATTATTCCTGTTCAGACCTTCCAAAAATTTCTTCCTGTCTCACCGCGTTCCCACGTGTTTCTGCTCTATACCTCCATCTTCCAGCCGCCTAAAAATTCGTAGTCTTCTCTCCGTGCTACACTTTTTGCTCTGCTCACTATGAATACCCTGCTTGGGGTTTTCATATGGACTCGGCTCTATGTTTTTTCAGAATACACCTATCTGCAAAGCGAGTATGAACGACTCTTTGCGGCTATTCTGAGCGTTGCCACCTATCCTTTTACCATTGAATTTTTTCTATGCTTGACCGCATTATTTCTTTTTCCATTCGCAATAAGCTCATTATTGCGATGCTCACGCTTGCGCTTGTGGCGTGGGGCATCTATTCGGTGATACAACTGCCGATAGACGCAGTGCCGGATATTACCAATAATCAAGTACAAATCATCACTCGCAGCCCGTCGCTGGCGGCGCAGGAGATAGAGCGGCTTATCACGTTTCCGGTGGAAACATCGTTAGCAAACATACCCGGACGCGAGGAAATACGCTCCTTTTCGCGCTTTGGTCTTTCGGTCGTTACGATTGTATTCAAAGAAAATATTGATGTCTATTGGGCGCGGCAGCAAGTCTCTGAGCGCATCAAGGACGCTGCTATGCAGATTCCGAAGGGAATCGGTTCGCCCGAAATTGCGCCCGTGACGACGGGGTTGGGTGAAATTTATCAATATGTTCTTCAGCCCAAGCGTGGCAGTGAAGACAAATTTTCCCAGATGGAACTACGCACTATTCAGGACTGGCAAGTTCGCCGCAGACTGCTCGGCACCGAAGGCGTGGCAGACATTAGCAGCTTTGGCGGGCGATTGAAGCAATACGAAATTGCACTCGACCCCGACCGACTTCGTGCCCTGAACATCAGCATTGGAGACATCTTTACGGCATTGGAGCGTAACAACCAAAACACCGGTGGCGCATACATTGACAAAAAACCGCAAGCCTATCTGATTCGTACCGAAGGCTTGGCGCAAAGCACGGACGACCTTGGAACGATTGCCGTCAAGACACGTGCTGACGGTATTCCCGTGCTTATCCGCGATGTGGCGACGGTGCAGTTTGGCAATGCCATTCGCTATGGTGCAATGACGCGCGTTGCACCCAATGAACCAAGTGGTGAAGCCGTGGGCGGCATTGTGATGATGCTCAAGGGCGAAAATTCCTCGAAAGTGATTGCGAATGTGAAAGAACGCATTGAGCAAATTAACTCGTCATTGCCCGAAGGCATAGAGATTGTGCCGTTTCTGGACAGAACAAAACTGGTAAAGAGCGCCATTGCTACGGTGGCAACGAATCTTGCCGAGGGCGCACTGATTGTGGTCTGCGTTCTTGTGCTTTTTCTGGGCAATGTTCGTGCGGGCTTGGTGGTAGCTTCCGCTATTCCGTTGTCGCTTCTTTTTGCCATTTCGCTGATGAATCTCTTTGGCGTTTCGGGCAATCTCATGTCACTCGGAGCTATTGACTTTGGTATTATCGTGGACGGGGCAGTGATTATTGTGGAAGCCACACTGCACCATCTTCATCAACCAAAAGTCTTCGACCGCTTGAAAACTCGACTGACGCAGTCCGAAATGGACGATGAAGTTTATCATTCTGCTTCCGCCATTCGTTCCTCTGCGGCTTTTGGTGAAATTATCATTTTGATTGTTTATTTGCCGATTCTTGCTCTCGTTGGTGTGGAAGGTAAAATGTTTCGCCCGATGGCGCAAACAGTAGCTTTTGCTATTTTGGGTGCATTCGTCTTATCGCTGACGTATATTCCCATGATGTCAGCGCTCTTCTTAAGCAAGACGCTTTCGACCAAACAGAATGTTGCTGACCGCATGATGGCGTTTTTCCGGCGTGTGTATTCGCCTGTGCTGCTGTGGTCGCTTGACCGCAAAGCCATTATTGTTGGCGTATCGCTTTTGCTTTTTGCCGGAGCGTTGGCGCTGTTTCTCTCCATGGGCGGAGAATTTATTCCAACGCTCGACGAAGGAGATTTTGCCGTTGAGACCCGCACCATGACTGGTTCTTCGCTTTCGCATACGGTCGAAACGACGCTCAAAGCGGGTTCGCTGCTCACCAAGCATTTTCCCGAAGTGACGGAAGTAGTCGGCAAAATCGGTTCCAGTGAAATCCCCACCGACCCGATGCCGATTGAAGCCGCCGACTTGATTGTCGTGCTGAAGCCGCGCAGTGAGTGGACAAGCGCTCACACCCGCGACGAACTTGCCGAAAAAATGCAACAAACACTAGAAGCACTGCCGGGCGTGGAGTTCGGATTTCAACAGCCGATTCAAATGCGTTTTAATGAGCTGATGACCGGCGCAAAGCAAGACGTAGTGATGAAAATCTACGGCGAAGACTTGGACGCACTCGCCGAGCAAGCCGCCAAAATTGGCAAAATCACTGCTACGATTCAAGGCGCAACGGATATTTACATTGAGCGCGTTACGGGCTTATCGCAAATTGTTGTCCGCTTTGAACGGCACGAACTAGCGCGGTTCGGTGT
>JANYDO010000532.1 GCA_025363605.1 Candidatus Kapaibacterium sp. | reverse complement strand
ATGGAAAGAATCCCAAGTTCCTGCCAGAGCACGCGCACCTTCTTCGCTCCCAAGCCTCGCAAGCGTGTTATTTCCAACACTGATTCGGGAACGCGCTGCAAGAGTTCATGATATTGCGCAATGGAACCTGTCGCGTGGAATTCAGCAATTAGTTCACCCGTACTCTTGCCAACTCCGGGCAAAGCAAGCATTTCTTTCAAGCCAAGCGCAGTCAAGTCTGCGTCTTCTAATGCCCGTGCTGCACTTTGAATGGCACGAATTTTGAATGGGTTTTCATCAAGTATTTCCAGTAACGTCGCAATATCGAACAAAACCGAAACGAGCGCTTCCATGACGACAGAAGTATTTTGTGAAAAAATTGTGAACAATGCAGAATCATTGTGCATTACTACAAAATACGATAAGTTCTTATCGGGATGTGATTTTTTTTTGTAGATTCCCGCTTTTATCGTAGATTGAAGCCCTGTTTTTACCTTGTGAATTACATTTCATTTTGTGAAGGTTTTCGTTCTAACCTATTGATTTCACTTCTTTGGTAGCCCATATATGCGTATTGTCCCTGCAAACGGCAAACTGAGCCTGAAAAATGATGGCACACTCGAAATATTTTTTCTCGGTGTGGGTTCTGCCTTTGCGAAGACCCTCTACCAGACCAATTTTGTCATCGTGCAAGGTGATACACACGTCGTGGTGGACTTCGGCATGACCGGACCTATGGCGCTGCACAACCTTGCAGGCTTGGAAATGTCCGGCTTGGAAGTGATTCTGCCTACGCACAGCCACGCCGACCACGTAGGCGGCATCGAATCGCTGGCGCTGGCAAATCGCTATATTGCGCGGCGTATTATGGGCAAGCCGAAGCTCAAAATGATTGTCACCGAAGAGTACGAGCGTATCTTGTGGGATATGACCCTTCGGGGCGGCTTGGAATGGAATGAGCAAGACGACGCGGGCAAAAAACTTTCCTTCTACGACTATTTCGACCCCATTCGCCCGGCTTGGAAAGGCGGACATGACCGCGAAACGTTTGAAGTGCAAGTCGGCGATATTCACATCGAAATGTTCCGCACCAAACACGTTCCCGAACAAGCAGCGACATGGCAAGATTCCTTCATCTCCTATGGAGTCTATATTAACCATCGCGTGTTTGTCTCAGCCGATACCCGCATGGATGCTGAACTCTTAGATCATTACGCCCCGATTTCCGAAGTTATGTTCCACGACGTGCAGTTTTTTTCCGGTGCCGTCCATACACCCCTCAGTGACCTTCAAGCACTCCCTGCCGATGTAAAAAAGAAAATGTTCCTCATTCACTACTCCGATAACTGGCAGCAACACACCGTTGATGATTTCGGCGGCTATGCGCAGCAAGGCTATCGCTATATTTTTGATTAACTTTTCGACACACCAGCAAACGATTTACCAGATTTTTTTTGACGTATCAAGCATAGAACTATGGACTACACGGGCATTCTCCTCGACCACACTGCCGATTCCCCCATTGCTACTATCACGCTCAATCGCCCCGACAAGCGCAATGCGCTCAATCCCACGCTCATTAGCGAAATCACACACGCCTTCACAACGCTTGGCGCGAACGAGGCTGTCAAAGCTATTGTGCTTGCAGCAAATGGCAAAGTCTTTTGCGCGGGCATGGACTTGGCGTATTTGCAAGAAATTTCACAAAACTCGGTGATACAAAACAAAGCTGATTCGCGGCGTTTTCACGATATGCTTTATGCAATTTACTCCTGCCCGAAGCCTGTTATGGCTCGTGTTCAGGGGTCTGCTATTGCTGGCGGTTGCGGCATTGCGTCGGTGTGCGATGTTGTTGTTGCCTCACGTGAGAAAGCGATATTTGGTTACTCCGAAGTCAAGATTGGCTTTATTCCTGCCATTGTGTCGGTTTATCTTGTGCGGCGCATTGGCGGCACTCAGGCACAGCGCCTCTTGCTCACTGCTGAAAATGTGAGTGCGGACGAAGCCTTCCGTCTGGGCTTGACCACGCACGTCGTGGATGATACTACGTTAGACGCGAAAGTCTTGGAAACAGCACAGATGCTTGCTGCTAATAGCACATCAGCAATAGCTCTCACCAAAGAAATTCTTGGCAATCTTTCGGGAATGTCGCTGGATGCAGCACTGGATTATGCCTGTGCGATGAATGCGATTGCCCGCACGACGGACGATTTTAAGCGGGGCGTGGCGGGGTTTCTGCAAAAAGCCTAAATGGTGGTGTTTCCTCCCACGTGCTTCCCCGACACGGCGAGGACGGGGTGCAAGAAATTGTGAGAGTAATAGGATAGGACTTTCGCAAATCGCATCTGTCATACCGACGTAGGTCGGTATCCATGACGTACGTTTCCGATGGATTCCGACCTGCGTCGGAATGACAGCAAACATGGACAGTTTTCGTAAGTCCTATAGGACTTACGAAAAAGCGAAAGAAACGAACAAGGAAGCATGCTCCCTTGTTACAGAACACTAGGAATAACAAGGAGTTGCAACCACTTGTTCACAAAGTTGAAGCGGTTTTTCGTAAGTCCTTTTTGAATATTCACGGCAAACCCCACAAAGACCCCTTCGATAGAATCATTATTGCACAAGCAATCCAACGAACATTACCCGTTATCTCTTGCGATTCTAAATTTCCATCCTATCCCATAAACGTTCTGTGGGATTAGGCTACTCTCCCTCAAACTCCATGCGCGGCAAGCCCTCCAGGATGTCCACCGTCTGAACACTTACAGCAATAACGCTGAGGAGTACGTCCAAAATATAGCGCTTATTGCCTGTCTCCGCTGCCCAATCGTTCGGGTCGTTGCGGATGCCGCTTTCTTTGTGCGTCGTTACTGCATACCGCTCCATCACCCATTCTATCGCGCTTTTGCCGTTCACCACGTACTCGTACGCCTTGTCGGGAATGTCGGAAACCCGGATGCGGCTGTTGAAGTGTATCGTGTCTTTTCTGTCCTTTGCCGGAAAACGCATCTTTTCGACAGCAAAAAATTCGCTCTCCTCGCCTTCAACGTTCACCTCCGGCGCGGGCGGAACGCTTTCATAGCCACAATGCAGTTCCCCCAGCTTCCTGCCCGCATTGCTGAACTTCCAGAAATCTCCCACATCCCGCACAAGCGGCAGTCGCGGCAGCATCTTTTTCAAATCAGTCCCAAACGCCGTGCGGTAGTCCCGGCTGTGCAGTACGCCATAGACGTAGTGAAAAATGTCTTCCTTGGTTATAAGTGTCGTGCCGTACTGCCCACGCACCCGCTCCAACACCCAATCACTCACGCCGTCACGCCGCACGCGCTTGGTTACGCGCTCCGCACCGAAAAGCGTGTCCTGCTCCGTTTCTTGCTCTTCGTAGTAATAGAGCGGGAAGCATTGGCTTTTGCCGATAAGTTCCAAATCCGGCAGTGTGTCGGTCATTATCGCCGAAAAATCTTTCGTTACGCCAACGCCCGATACACAAATCACGCGATTTTCCGCGCCTGCGGAAAAAAATTCTTCCATTTGCCCACGACGGTGAATCATTTTATCGCCCCAGTACAGATGCTGTTTGAAGAATGGGCGATATATTGCCGTCCGAAGGTGATGCTGAAAAAATTGTGCTTTATTGCCGCGCTCTACGTTTGGCAGCAAGCTACTTGACCAACTAATGTTTTGCGGGTTCGTATCAACAAAATCGCTTGCCTCAAGATCTGGATTCGTTTGCCTTGCTTGTGCAAACGCATCTACTTGGCTATTAAAGAACTCCACCATGCGCTGCATTGTTTGGTTGAGTTGCTCTTGAGAAGAATTATACACCCAAGCATCCCTTGTCGTCTCGCATCCTCTTGAATTTACCGTAAATACTGATTTCGTTCCTGAGCTAAATTTTTTCTCAGATTCAAGCGGCATGAAGATTTGGAACACGTCCTTGCGCTGGCTCACCCAGTCGCCATGCTCATTAGGCGTGAGTTCTCGCCACGGAATTGCGGGATTTCCTGCGGAGCGGAAACTCTTCAGGATATGAAGTTTTTCCTCGCGCGTGAGATAATCGCCGATGTCGTGGTAGTGGATGGTTGCTTGGTCATTGGTTGCTTGGGGCTTTTTGACTAGAATTGTGATGGCAATGGAAGCACGAGAGCCGGAGCCGAAGATTTTACCGCCTTCTTTGCGACTTAATTCCCCGCTTGTGCGCTGATTCCCTCGCAAATTGAACACATAAATTGCGGAAAACTCTTCCTGCAAGCATTGGCGGAAGCCGTCTTGGGCATTGCCGTCCAGCCACGAACCGTTGGAGACAAACGCAATAATGCCGCCATGCTCGGTGCCCAAGCGGTCGGCACTCCAGCGAAACGCCTTGAAGTAGGAATCGTAGAGTGAATTTTTGTTGGTGGCATTGGTTTTGGCGGCGTATGTGGCGGCAATGCGCTCATCGAGGCGGTCGTACTTTTGGTTTTGCGCATTGTCATTGGCAGAGTTCTGCCCGACGGAATAAGGCGGATTCCCAACGATGACGCGGAGCGGAGCGTTTTTTTGCTTCAGCACGCGCTCGGAATTTTTCTCGAACATTTGGGAAAAGAGTTGTGCGCCTTCGTCAGTCTCGCCGAGTTGGAAGGTGTCGGTCAGACAGATGCCGTCGAAGGCTTGGTACGGCGCTTCTTGCACAGTATTCTCCTTCTCATCCTCATTCGCCCCCTTGACAAAGGGGGAACGGGGGATTAAGGATTCTTGCGCTTCTTGGACAGTATCCTCATTCGCCCCCTTGACAAAGGGGGAACGGGGGATTAAGGATTCTTGCGCTTTGCCGGAAATCCCCCACTCGCCTCGCAACGATGGTTGCGGCTCGTCGCCCCCTTTATCAAGAAGGGGGCTATTGGACTTCGCATCATGGAACGCATTTTCGATATTCACCGCCGCGATGTAGTACGCCAGCAGCACAATTTCGTTGGCGTGAAGTTCCGTTCGATACTTGCGTTCAAGGTCGCCGGGGGCGATAAGTCCGCTTTGTATCAGGCGTGTGATGAAGGTGCCTGTTCCGGTGAAGGGGTCGAGAACGTGTATGTTTTCGTCGGTGATATGGCGGTCAAATTCTTTTTTCAGAACGTCGTTCACCGAATGAATGATAAAATCCACCACTTCGACGGGCGTATAGACGATGCCCAATTTTTCGACCATTTTAGGAAACGCGGTTTTGAAAAATTTGTCGTAAAGCTCAATAATGATGCGCTGTTTGCCTTCGGCGTTGTCAATGCCGGAGGCGCGCATTCGGACGGATTCGTAGAATTTTTCGAGCGTGGCGGTGTCTTTTTCTATTGCGCCCGCTTCCAGCACATCCAGCATGGACTGCATGGAAACGGAAATGGGATTGTGCTTGACAAAGGAATAGTCCTCGAAAAGCGCATCGAAGACGGGTTTGGTGATGACGTGCTGCGCAAGCATTTCGATAGCTTCGGTGTCGCTCACTGCCGGATTGATGTTTTTGCGCAATCCCTCCAGAAATCTCGTGAATGCTTTGTTGTGCGCTCCTTCTTCTGCCACCAGCCGCGTGATGCGCTCTTGCTGGCGTTCGGCGATTTCGGCGATATTTTTTGCCCACTGCTCCCAATACTGACGGTTGCCCACTTTCAGCACCATACGGGCGAAAATGGCGGTTTGGAGTTCCTCGAATTTGAGCAGCATTTGGTCGGCGAGCCTTCCGCCTGCGCTTGCAACGTTCTTGTTGGACGAGGCAGTTTCATTGTCGCTGCCGTCATGACGTTGCTGTGGTGCGCCGCCGTCGGCATCGGAATCAACTGCGCCAGCACCTACGCCGCCCACGACGACTTTTTCGGGGCGCTTTTGGTTCAGTTCGATTTTGTTCACGAGCGCATTAAAGCGGTCGTCGTGTGCTTTGAGCGCGTTCAGCACCGTCCAGACGACTTTGTAGCGCTCGTTGTCGTCGAGGGCTTTTTCCGCTTCCACATTCGCCGGCACGACAACGGGAATGATGATGTAGCCAAATTTTTTGCCCGGTGCACGGCGCATCACCCGCCCGACGGACTGCACCACGTCCACTTGGGAATTGCGGGCAGAAAGAAACAGCACAGCATCCAGCGACGGCACGTCCACGCCTTCGCTGAGACATCGGACGTTGGTGAGCATACGGCAAACACCCGCATCCGCCCCCGTTCCACTTTCGGTATCGGCTTTGAGCCAGACTAATTTGTCGTCGCGCTGCGGTGCAGACATCGTGCCGTCTATGTGGTCGGACTGCACACGAACCATCTGCGCCCGTTTTTCGGCGGGCAAATCGCTGAGGTAGGCTGCGGCAAAGGTGTTGTAAATGTCGGTGATTTTTTTGGAATCCTTAATGCTTCGGCAAAACGCCACAGCGCGGCGCATTGGTGCGGGGTCTTGGGCTTTCGTTTTGCCCTCGTCGCCGATGATGAGCTTGGAAAGCGCATTCACGCAGCCGATGAGCTTCGCGGCATCGTCGGTATTGATTTCGCTGTTTTTGTCGGCAATACTTTTTTGCAAGGCGGGAGAAATATCACTTTCACTGACGGTGAGCACCAGCACTTTGTAATCCGTAAGCAGCCCTTTGTCCACCGCCTCGCCAAAGCCGATGCGATAGATTTCCTGACCGTAGAGTTTTTCGTCATCCATCGAACACAAGACTGCTTCTGCTTGCGCGGCTTTGCTCTTGCTATCGTCGTTGTAGAGACGCGGCGTGGCGGTCATGTAGAGGCGCTTTTTGGCGCGGATAATTTCGTTGTCATGCACCCGCACGAAAGCAGATTCTTCCTCGCCGGTAAGCGTCACGCCCGTTGTGCGGTGCGCTTCGTCGCAGATAATGAGGTCGAACTCGCCAAAGCTGCTTTCCGCAAAGCTGCTTCCGTCCCGCGCAAGCAGTTCCTTTTGCGCTTTGGCAATAACTTCCAACGATTGATACGTGGAAAAAACGACGGTCATGCCCGGTAGCTTCTGCTCTTGAATCTGCTCAAACTGCTTCACAATCTGTTTGACGTTGGTGGAAGCGGGCAGCGCCAAATCTACAACGCTGACGGTACCCGTGTCGTCGTCATTTTGTTTGGTGGTGCGCTTTTTGGTAATGGCGGGGTCGGAGCAGATACAGACGGCATTGATAGGATGGATTGCGTTTTGCGACCATTCGCGCAGGGCCTGCCCCAAAAGCGCAATAGACGGCACGAAAAAGAGTACGAAGCCGTTACCACCGGTTTCTCGCTCGGCAATGCGAAGCGACGTAAAGGTTTTGCCTGTGCCGCACGCCATGATGAGTTTGCCGCGTTCGGCAGTTTGGAAATACTCGTGGGTTTGTTCGACGGCAGTGGTTTGATGTTCGCGTAATTCTTTTTTTGCCGTGCGAGCGTCTTCACCACTCATTCCGTCGTCTAATTTCAGCCAATCCACCGGAGCACTTTGCAAATTCGCAAGACTGAGGCACGAAACGGGCGGATTCTGGTTTTTGATGGCTTCGGTGGCATTTGCGCTCCAATGATTTGTGGTCGAAATCCAAAGCCGATGGGTAAATGGAGCGGTGCGGTTTTCCTGAACGGTAAACTCACGGCTGGAAGTCGCCAGAAACGAATCCACGGCGGGTTTGTCTATGCTTGCATCTTCTTGATAGCATTTGCACTGAATCGCCCAATAGTCGCCGTCGTGGGTCATAGCAACGAGGTCAATACCCGTGTCGCCGCCGCCCAATTCGTTTTTCGCAAAAAAATCCTTCCACAGCCAGACGTGCCGGAATTTTGCGGCATAGAGCGGGTCGGTACTCAGGTAGGCTTGCATGAGGCGTTCAAAGCGGTCGCCTTTATCGCGTTCGGAGAAAGATTGCTGGCGGTATTTATCAAGAATGGTATTGAGACTCATTATGATGACGGGTTAAGCAAGTACGACGAAAAACAACTGTATTGCGCCCAATATACCATTCAGCATAATTTTTTCCATATCTGTTTTTCAAAACCCGGCTTTGCAGAACCCGGCAGCCCGCTTGGGAAGCGGACAGTCGGAAGAAGCGAACAACCGGGTTTTGAAACACGGAATTTTCTCACTCCGCCCGAAATTCAGGATTCTCAATAATCCCCAGCACATTCCCAAACGGGTCGCGCACTGTTGCTACCCAGATGTCCCCGCCGACGTTTGTAGGCGCTGAATGCTCTTTCGCACCACACGCGAGCAAATGCGCGAGGGCAGCGTCAATATCTTCCACACCCCAATACACAAGCGTCGAGCCGTCGGCATACGGCTGGTCGGGGATAAGCCCCAATTCGTACCCGCCGATATTGAACCCCACATAAAATGGCTCATCAAAATACGGCGCTTTGCCGAAGGCTTGGGTGTACCAAGCCTTTGCCGCCGCAAGGTCTGGTGCGGCATAGCCGACTGTGCGTAGTCCTAAGAACATTGTTGTTTTCCCGAAAAGTGAGTAAAAAAACGTGAGTAAAAGTGTTAGGACTTTCGCAAATCGTATCTGTCATACCGACGTAGGTCGGTATCCATGCCGTGTACACGTTTCCGATAGATTCCGACCTGCGTCGGAATGACAGCAAATATGGAGAGTTTGCGAAAGTCCTAAGTGTACTTTCTGCATCTATCCGCTTTCCAGTGTTTCGTGCAGAAAAGAAAAATTATGTAGATTTGTGGGAATGAGCAACAAGAATCACCACACAAGCACTCGCTATAAACAACACGAAGAACAATACTATGCAAAATACCATGCACGTCGAAATTTGGTCGGATGTACTCTGCCCTTTCTGCTACATTGGCAAACGCCGATTTGAAACTGCACTTGCGGAATTCCCTCAGCGCGAAAGTATCACCGTTACGTGGAAAAGTTTCCAGCTTGACCCACACGCCAAAGCGGGCGAACACCCAAGCTACGCACAAATGCTTGCTACCAAAAAGGGTTTGCATCCTCAGCAAGCCGTACAAATGCTTGCCGGAGTAACCGCAATGGCACGTGAGTCGGGACTCGAATATCATTTTGAACGCGCCGTCGTTGCTAATTCCTACGATGCGCACCGTTTCTCGCACCTTGCGCTGAAACATGGCTTGCAGGATGCCGCAGAAGAAGCGTTATTCGCAGCACATTTCACGTCAGGAAAAGATATTGCCGACCGAGAAACGTTGACCAAACTAGGCTCTGCTATTGGTCTGGACGAAAACGAGGTGCTGGGCGTTCTCGAAAGCAACGAATTTGCCGCAGAAGTGCAAGCCGATGTGCGAGAAGCGGCAGAAATAGGCGTTCAAGGCGTACCCTTTTTCCTGTTCAATCGGCGGTATGCCGTCTCCGGCGCACAAGAAAGCACTGTATTTTTAGATGTCCTCACGCAATCCTTCGCCGAATGGGAGCAAGAACAAGTGCCCACCGAACTGCAAACCGTGAACGGACAAGTCTGTACGCCGGAAGGCGAGTGCGTGTAACTGTAACATTCAGCAAACACCTGTTTTAATTCCTCAATCGCCACTGCGCCGCGCCAGCACTGCCCAGTGGCGATTGCCTTTGCGGGTGCAAATCACCACGCCCGCCTTGCCACCGCTCGGCAATTTGAGTTTTTTGCGCACGTCGTCGGGCGTTTCGGGAAAACCGCGCTTTTTTATTTCTGTGCCATTGCCCCAACCATGCGCCGTGAGGCGCTCTTTCAGCCGTGCGTACTGAAAGGGTAGCGCTTCGACTATCTCAAACGCCTCGTACCAAGCGCTTTTGGGCGGTTTTTCCGGGGCAATGCCGTAGGCAATCTGCTCGTCAAGTAGCATCCAGTCACGGTCGGCAAAAAACGTCCCAAGATGACCCGTGCGAATAAGCGCCCCGTGCGGCTCGACGAGGAAGCGTCCCGCAATCACGTCTGCATCTCCATTCCAGAGGTTTGGTATTGTGGCGTTTTGTGGTGGGAACACTTGTTCCACAACGCCGGCACTGTTTAACAATGTTGCCGTGCCGTCAATCAATCCCTTCACACCGCTCCACAAGACCTGTTCACGACATTCATCCCCGAAACCTATCCACTCCCGCGCCCAAGAGTTTGTCAGATGATGCGGCTCACAGTTCACCGCCGGAGCAATTTTGACACCGCACACACCACGCACATTCAGGCTTTGCAGCCACCGAAGCGACGGCGCATAGTCATCCGGCACGTGAATACGTCGCCCTTGCTCGTCGCGCCGCGAAGGGTCTGCCCAAAGACCATCGAAGACACTCACGTCCAGTTTCGCACAAACATTTTCCGCCAAGCCACAAAGAACCTTAACATTTGTTAGCCCTTGCGCAGCTATATTTTGCCGTGCCATTGCTGCTAGGCGCTCATTTGCTTCAATCGTCGTGACGCGAGCCGCTACGCGGGCAAGCGCCGCCGTATCAAAGCCGACACCAGTGCAAATTTCGAGTACGTGCCGACAGCCCCGAAAGCGCTCTGCGTGGTGATTGGCGACGGCGGGTGCGGTGGATTGCTCTAAGGACTGGCGTGTAAAAAAGCCGTGCTTCGTCCAATCGCCCATAGAAAGCGCTTTTTGGCGGCAAAGTACAATGTCGAGCGCTGATGACGCAATTTCGGGCAAACAATTCGTCGCCTTGCGAAGGAGCACAGAAGCGCGAAGCGTGTCGTTTTGGGTCGTCAGCAGAAGCTCCTTCGTTCGGCAAAGAATGGATACTCCTTCTTCAGAAAGCCAGTATTCAAGCGGTATTTGTGTATCCATCATTCTCCTGTGAACGTGCTACAGAGGGAATCAGGACTTGTGCGGTCGTAGCGATAGGTAGGAATATCGGTCGTCGCAATCAGCAAGCCAAGCGTTTGTGCGCGTTCCATGAGCGCCGCACCCTCGCCATACCGCTCCATGCCGAAGCCACCCAGACGCAGTGCCGCTTCACGCCGCAGCACCATTGTTCCTTCCATCACACATTCGCTGATATGAATTTGCTTACGGGCATCGAAGCGGTCAGCAACGTAAGGATTACCAATAATTTCCGCACCGCCGTGCAAAATATCTACTCCGGGCAAAGCAGCCAATATTGCGCGGCGCGAGGCGAGATGCTCCGACAGGTATTCGTCATCGGAATCCAAAAATGTGCAATACTGCCCAAACGCCGCATAGATACCCGCTGTGCGAGAATAGCCCACGCCACGATTGTGGTGCTTCATGTAGCGAAAATGCTCATTCTGTTCCTGAAACCGCATAGTAACGGAATAGGTATCGTCACTGCTGCCGTCGTCCACGATAATTGCTTCCCAATCGGTTTCTGTTTGGATAAGCAAAGATTGGAGCGCTCTTGGAAGCAACAAAGCGCGATTGTACGTGCAGACAATGACAGAGAAAAAGGGTGTGGTCATAATGTTTGTTCAAATACCCGTAGTAAATTCGGTAGTGTTCTTTTTGAGTTGATAAACTGCAGCAAGGCAGCATGCTGCCTTGTTTATCGAACATAACATCAACTGTATCTGAGCATTACCGTAAATTCTTTTGATAGTCACCAGAACTTGCCGCTGAAGAATTGGTAAGAACGTATGATTCTACTGAGAAAACCTTCAGTAATTCTCGATTTTTACAGTGTAACGATTTGTTTGAAGAGCTTGTTTTAAGAGAAGTATGCTGAATTTTTTCATCCGCAAGAAAGATTTTTGACGTGAACAAAAATACAGCTAGTTTGCGCTCAGAACGTAGAATTTGATGTACAAAGGTAGCACCAATTTTTCAATTTTTCTCGAAAACCGTTATGGCAGCCCCTACTCTTACCGACGAGGCTTTATTTGAGCGCGTTACTATGATTATGGACGAAAAAATCCGTCCGCTTATTGAACGCGACGGCGGAAAAATTACGTTTCACAGTATTGTGGATGGAACAGTCTTTGTGCAATTAAGCGGTGCTTGTAGCACTTGCTCTGCCGCCAATATCACGCTCAAGGCAGGCATAGAGCGGATTTTGCGCAAAGAAATCCGTGACGTAAAAGCAGTAAAACTTCATCCATAACCGTTGCAAAACAACATCTGTTGCAAAACAACGCACCAATCAATACCCGCAGATGAAAGCAACTATTAAAACTGACCCCACCAAACAGGCACTGACCGTAAAGCAGAATGACATACTGAGCTTTTTGCAGGATTATGTCGAAGAATATGGTTTTCCGCCCACAATGAAGGAAATTGGCGATAAATTCGGTTTTGCCTCCACCAATGCTGTTACGCAGTATCTTGTGGCATTAGAGAAAAAAGGCTATATTCGGCGCTCCACCAAAGGCGCGTCGCGCGGCATCCAGATTGTTGATTTTACGCCCTCTCCGAAGCATATCGTCCAGACAGCACCCGCGCTTCATTCACCAACGCATCGCAGTCTTGCGCCAATGATGAATCATCAGTTGCAAAGCGTCAAGAATGTGGTCATTGTCGGCGACGGTACGCCTCAGAACCCGCTTTCTGCCTTTCTTTCGCCGCGTGGTCAGATAAAAATTGATACAGATTTCTTTCTGCCGGAAGGTGTTCAGACAGACACAGCTCCGCCTCAACTTTTCGCTGCCATTGTCAGCGACGACGGTATGAGTGCGGAAGCGCTGCGCGAGGGCGATGTGGTCATTGCCAAGCAACAATTTAGCGCTTCGGAAGGTGATATTGTCGTAGCACTTTTTCACGATACCGTATTGGTACGCCGTTTTGCTCGCGTGGGAATGGTCTCCGAACTTGAAGCCGCCACGAAAACCTTTCCGCCAATTTCGTTTCACGAAGGCTCCGGCACGGTCGCTATCATCGGTGTTGTGATTGGTCAGATGCGTAAACTGTACAACTAGCAAATCTCTACTATGTCTCCCCTCCATCTCAGGCTTGAACATCATCAATACACACAGACAAGAGTGTCTGTGCTACTGGGCTATATTTTCGTGGCATTGTGGCTCGTCCTCTGCTGTACGAATGTCCTTCAAGCACAGACAACGGCAAATTTTCGCGTTCCTCTTAATCGTGCTGAAATCACGCAATCAAATATCGTACTTTTTCAAAACGCTCTCTATCGCTGGACAGTGTCGGGGCGCGGTTCGGCGGGACAAGTGATTGCGACGCCAACACAAGTAGATGCACGATTTTTTGTGAATAATCTGAGCATCGTGCTGGGCGTAACAAATCCTCGTATGCCGCTTGACGTGAATAATACAGCCACAGCCCAGTACTGCACTGCCTTCACAAGCACACCCGCTGCTTCGCCCTGCAATGTCTATCTTGCGGCAAACATGACTCGCACAAGCACGGCGCAGCCTGCTGTGCAAAATCGCAACTTTCGCCTTAGCGATGCCGTGCAGATGAAGCAGTATGCTTTCTTGCCGGACAATGACACCTACAACCCGAACAATATCTACTCAGCGACCGTCCAAGGCGCGAATCTTCCCGCGCAAATGGTTTTCGTGGATAGGCTTGGCTTCAATAGTAATGCGGCCTACAAGGATAACGAAGATACACTTTCGGTGCGCATTGAGCGCCAAAGCCCAGAACTTGTACTTTCAGCACGTCCGAGTTTTGCGATTACTTCCACGCAGCCCGCACGGATTCTGAATGATGACCGACCACAGCAGCTTTTTCGAGATACCGTGCTGGATTTCGGTTCGTTTCGCACAGGAAGTGCTTTGCAAACACGGCGCATAGTGTTGTACAATCGTGGCTCGGAGCCTCTCAGTCTCCGTATCGAAGCCTCAGACCCGAGCGGTACTTTTAGTGTTTCATCGCCAAGTGGTAACATAGGAACGCAGCGCTTTATCAATCAAAATAGTGACTCTCTCGTGCTATTCCTGACGTACCAACCACGAACTGCGGGTACACAAACGCTGGAGATGCGCATTGTTACAAACGACACGGTACTGAATGGTTCAGGCGGGCAAGGCTTTTTTCGCCTACGCCTTGTCGGGGCAGCTACAAATGGCGTTATTTCTGTAACGGCTCCGCCTAGCCAATTTCAAAACAACACTCTCCTTTTTGGTACAAGCCTTGGCGATGCAGCTACACAGGTATATGCTACCATTGCGCGAACATTTAGTTTCTCTCGCGCAGCAAGTGTGCTGGAGGGCTTTACACTTGATTCTGTGAAACGTACATCCCAAAGCGCATTTACTTTTGCCAGTCCCGATCCACTGACCTTGCTCCCTTTTACCATAGACCCACTTTCATCGGCACAATTTATCTCTACAATACTTTTTCGCCCCACGCGCCCCGGCGACTATCTGGATTCCATTACTATTCGCGGACAGAACTTAGAAGATTACACCCTCTATTTGCGTGGACGGGCTGAAATTGCCGATGCCACCATTGAGCGCACGACAGCACCAGTTGACGTAGATACACTTGATTTCGGTTCGCTTGTAACAGGTGCTAGTGCTGTGCGTAATGTCGCTGTGCGTAACGTTGGAAATCTACCACTCACTATTCAAGCATTTTTGGATACAGGCGGCGATGCAAAAGAATTTACGGTACTACAAAGCACCGGAAATCTGCCTGAAACAACGGGAGGCATCTTTACGGCAAGCGTTCGCTATGATGCGCTTACGCAATACCCAGCAGGACAGAAACAGACGTTTTTCTTTGTCGTCGTGCGCGATGCCGCTACCGGCAATATCGTTGCACAGCGCCGATACACACTTCGCTCCAACCGTTTACCCAATATTCTTGCTGCTACACGCCCAACGGTTAATTTCGATTCTGTCTATGTTCAGCGCGAACGCCTTGATACGACGCTTATTCGTAACATTTCGGGACAATACGCGGCAACGCTGGACAGTCAAGGAGTAAAACCACTTAGTCCTTTGGCAGATCGGGAATTTTTTGCCGACACGCTCGGCGTTATAGCTTCTGCACGGCGTTTTGGCGTGGGAACCTCGGGTACGCCAGGCTTGCGGTATCGCCCGCTCAATCGTGGTGCAGACAGCGCAGATTTTCGCCTCAGAAGCCGCATAGATTCTACGAATGGTGCAGAAGAACTCACCGTGCGGCTGCGCGGTGTGGGCGTGGAGCAGGATATATCCGTTGCGCGGCTCATTGCTCTGAGCGGAGTGTCGAACAGCGTGTTTGCGCCCGTTAGTAGCACTTCTTCAAGCACGGGCTACCGCGTTTACACTGCCGATATTGGTTGTGTGCGGCTTGGGGAATCGCGGACAGTTGGTGTCGTAGTGCAGAACAGAGGCAACTTGGCATTTAGAATTGTACGGCAATTTCGCACTGATTCGATGAACCTTTCTCCTGCATTTAGTGTTACCCGACTTTTTACGATCAATAGAAATCTGATACCTAACGGCAACGACACGTCGCTTGCCATACGTTTCACGCCTCAAACACGTGGTGTGCAAGAACTCCGATACGTTCTGGAAAGCGACATCAAGCGCCGCATACCGAGTGCTCCCGACAGCACAGAGCAGATTATTGTTGTCTTGCGCGGCAGGGGCATTGAACCGCAAGCCCAAATTGAGGACAGTCTTGGACAAGTCAAAAATACATTTAGCTTTAGAGACAATACACTCGGCTCGCAATGCTCCATCCAAACAGAATTACCCCTGTTGATTAGAAATTCTTTAACTGACTCTTGTGGCGTACCGCTCATCGTGAAAAGTGTGTTGATTACTACTGCCGGCTCACCTTTTCAAATTCAGACAGCTCCTTCAAAGAACCTTCCACTAACGGTACAACCGACAGCGACAGAAGCAATGAAGGTTACCTTCAATCCTGACCTTGTTGGCAGAAGAGTGGGAAACTACACCGCAACGCTTCTTATCCTTACCGATGCCCCCTCGCCGAATGACAGTATCCGAGTAACAGTTATGGGAAACATTATAGATCAACCCTCAATAGTCCTTTCTGCACCAAGCAATGTCCGCACCAGTCCCGGAAAGCGTATTGCAATACCAATTCTTGTAATGCCGTCCACTAATGGTTCGCAAAGTATCAATGCGCGGGCATTGCAATCAGTTGATCTGGTGCGCTTTACACTTAATAATTTTGACGCAAGTCTTCTTTCTTATCTTAATGCCACTACAGACAGCACGGCAAGCATTGGTGCCAGTGTTGATACAACATCTACGACATTGAACGGTAACACGAGCCTAACAGTAACCATTAAAGCACCACGCTCCTCGACGTTTCGTGGTGGGATAGAAAACCTGATTGTACTCAATTTCAATACATATTTAGGCAGAGTTAGTTCTACCGATTTGGTACTGTCTGATATTCGCTTCAGTTTGGGCACGTGTACAAAGAGTATTTCAGTAACCGATAGCATTAGCGGAAAGTTCTCGCTTGATTCCGTCTGTGGCTTGCAGGCTAAGGTGGATGCCATTCAGAAAACTAAAACCTTTCTTCTCAGCGACATTTCGCCCAATCCCGCGAGCGAGAATATCCGCGTCGGCTTTCAAGTAGCGTACCGGACACGTGTTACCGTTGAGATTCTGGATGCTTTGGGGCAAGTGAAAGCGACGGTTACGGACAACGAATTTCCCGAAGGTGCATTTGAGGGCGAAGTCAGTGCGGCGAATCTCTCGCCGGGCGTGTATTTCTGCCGAATGCGGGCGGGACGTTTTAGCGATATGCGAAAGATTGTGATACTACGCTAGATTGCGTTTATGTGAAATTCCTTGCGCCAATAAGCAAAAAAAGCGGTAAATTGCTGAACTGTATCCAACTTTTTTTGTGTACCTTCTTGCCCAATGAATCACACAATCGCCTCCAACGCCGCGCCCTTTCGGCACACAGACCTCGTGCAGGTCTTCGGAGAAAGCGCTTGTGCGGGAATTTCCCAAGCAGTGCAAACGTGCGGTGTCTCGACCGATACGCGCACGTTGGAAACAGGTAATCTTTTCGTAGCCTTGCGTGGGGAACGCTTCGACGGGCATACACTCGTTAGAGAGGCACTGGAAAAAGGAGCAGTGGCAGCGGTGGCAGAATCGCGCGAACGTGCGGGCGTAGAAGCAAATGCGCCAATCATTACCGTATCGAACACTCTTCAGGCTTTGGGGCGTTTGGCACATTTTCATCGTCGGCGCTTTACCATTCCTGTTCTGGCAGTAGCGGGTTCGGCTGGAAAAACAACAACAAAAGAAATGACCGCACAGCTCCTCAGCGAACATTTTGCCGTCTTGAAAACCGAGGGAAATTTTAACAATCAAGTCGGTGTACCGCTTACACTCTTGCGTCTGACCGAGAAGCATACAGCGGCAGTCATCGAAATCGGCACTAATGAACCGGGCGAAATTGCGATTCTTTCGGAAATGGTCGCTCCCACACACGGCATTATCACGAACATTGGCAAAGAACATCTAGAAAAACTGATAGACGAAAACGGCGTAGAGCAGGAAGAAACAGCGCTTCTGCGCTATCTTACCAATAACGGCGGCACTGCTTTTATCAACATAAATGACGCTCGATTGAGGAAATATCAGCACTCCGGCTGGATTGGCTATGGATTAGCAGAGGACGGTCTCGCACCTGATATATATGCAACATTTACTCTCAAACCCAGCACACACGCCATACTCAGCATAACGAACAGTCTAACGGGCGAGCGCTGCGAGGCTCATTTGCAAAGCGTCGGCGTAACGGGCGCACGGAATGGACTTGCAGCAGCAGCAGCGGGCTTTGGTTTGGGGCTGACGGCGGAGCAGATTCAAAGCGGTTTGGAAGGCTTTCGTCCGGCAACTTCCGAGGCGGGCTACGGACGAATGGTCGCTGAGGAAATCATACTCCCATCAGACCGAAAAATTACGCTGCTCAATGATTGCTACAACGCTAACCCAACCTCAATGTATGCTGCGTTGGAAACACTTGCTGCAACAGGCACACCGCGCCGCATCGCACTTCTGGGCGATATGCGAGAACTTGGAGCAGTTTCCGAAAGTGAACATGATGCTTTGCTTACCGCTCTTCATTCAGCTTCTTGGCTGAGTCTTGCCGTTCTGACCGGCTCGGAAATGCAATCGGCTTACAAACGCTTCACCCAAAAGCACGGAATGACGACTTCGCTCGTCTATTGCTCCACAAACGCCGAGTGCGCTTTTACTCTGACCAATATTTTGCAGACGGGCGATGTATTGCTGGCAAAGGCTTCGCGTGGTGTGCGCTTGGAAGAGGCATTAGAACTGCTTGTGAATACTAATGGTCATAGTGTGTAACCTTCTTTTCTCTTCTTGCCTTTTATGACTGTCCACAGTAGCAACAACGACACGCATCAACTCAACGCTCCTCCAAAGGCAATGACGACACAAGAACTTTCTCTCATGCTGGGCGCAACACTGGAAGGCTCGCGGGAACAACTCATTTCCGGCGTAAACACACTTGAGGACGCACAACACGGTGATTTGACATTTCTTGCTAACCCAAAGTATGTAGGCTTTGTCACCACCACGAATGCTTCTGCTGTGCTGGTAAAAGCAGATTTTACCACGCCACCGCTCTACAAAGGCGTGATTCTCCGAGCGGACGACCCATACAGTGCGTTTTTGCGGGCAGTAGAGTATTTTTGCCCGATGCCCACTCCCGAAGCGGGCATACGGCATCCCTCGGCGGTCATTGCTGCTAGCGCAGACGTACACGCTTCGGCGCATATTGGCGCAAATGTTGTCGTTGGTGAACGCTGCAATATTGGCGCGGGTGCAGTATTGCGGGCAGGAGTTATTCTTTACGATGATGTACAGATTGGTGAAGGAACAACGCTGCACGGCAACGTCGTCTGCTACGACCGCACAGTCATTGGTGCGCGGTGCGTTATT
>JANYDO010000505.1 GCA_025363605.1 Candidatus Kapaibacterium sp. | reverse complement strand
ATGCGATAGGCAAAATCTTGAAGCCACTCCCCCGCAGCCCAATATGCAAGCGGTGTTGCAACAATAATAGCAACCCCGACCAATTTCAAAAAATCTTTCGACAGAAGTCCAATAATGCTTGTGACCGAAGCACCCAGCACCTTACGAACACCAATTTCTTTGGTACGAACCTCTGCCGAAAATGCTGCCAAACCAAACAATCCCAAACAAGCAATAAACACCGCCAAACCCGCAAAGACCGTAACAATGAGCCCTGTACGCTGTTCAGATTTGTAGAGTTTATTAAAATTCTCATCCACAAAAGAGTACTCTACAATGCTGTTTGGTGCGAATTCGCGCCACACATTTTCTATTTGCGCCATTGTTCCGCGAAGATTATTCGTGTTTATGCGAATCACAAAGCGCCCCAAATCGCCTTTGTTCACAATAAAGATTGCCGGAGCGATTGCCGTGTGGAGCGATTGATAATGAAAATCTTTCACCACACCAATGACAGTACCTTTGGTGCGGTCGCCACCGTGCCACTCCAAGCGAGTTCCAATCGGACTTCCAATACCATTCCTCGTTCCGAGTGCTTTAGCAGCAGCTTCGTTCAACAAAAAACCATTGTTTGCATCGGTGGGCATGGATGGGTTAAAATTGCGCCCTTCCGCCATCGTTAAGCCCATAGTTGGAACAAAATCTTCATCCACAAAAAAGCGACTGACTAAGACTGATTTTTCCATCGGCGAGCCTTCAATAATGACTGGATTCCTGCTAACACCTTCATCGCCCGGCACAAAATCTGCGCCCGCCACGCTTTGTACTCCGGCAATGGCTTTCAAAGCAGCTTTCATGCTTTCTTTGCGCGGCGCAAAGGCAGAATCTCCCGGCAGAGAGAGGGTCAGGACTTGCTCTTTCATAAAACCTAATTCTTTGGTTTGAGTGTAATCTAACTGGCGCAAAACCACGATTGTTCCAGTCACAAGGGCTATGGAAATCGTGAATTGCATAACCACGAGTCCTTTGCGAAGCACTCCACTCTTGCCCGTCCGTATAAATGCACCCTTTAGTACGCGTACGGGCGTAAAGCCCGATAGCACCAGCGCGGGATACGTTCCGGCACACACGCCCACTGCAAAGGCGAACACCACAAACACAAACATTTGTAGGATATTTGAGACATAACCAACGGCAAGATGCGTTTCCATAAGTGCGTTTACAAACGGCAGGGCAACTTCAACCATCACCAATGCAAGTCCGAGCGCAACCATACTAATAAGCACTGACTCGCTCAAAAACTGCATCACAAGCTGCCAGCGTAGTGCACCAAAAACTTTTCGCATCCCGACTTCCTGTGCACGGCGCATAGAGCGGGCTGTGGAAAGATTTACAAAATTGATACACGCCAACACCAAAATAATAAGTGCAATTGCACCGGCAATCTTCAGCGTTTGCATACTACCTTGCGGTTGTATTTCATCCTGAAGCGGGTACAAATGAATATCTCTAAGCGGCTGCACATCAATCGTAAAATCACGTCCGATACGTTTTAAGAGCGTTCCTATATTGCGTTCTACAAAGGCGGGGAATTTTTGTTTCAGCCCAAGCACCGACGCTTCCGGCTTCAGTTGAATATAGGTATATTGGTCACCGAAAGCGAACCACATTCTACCCATGTCCGCCCCATTACGCTTCAAGTCTTCAAGCAGTGTTTGCATTGATATCAGGGCATCAAAACGTATATGGCGGTTCTGCGGAAGATTTTTGATAATGCCAGTAATGGTGTAATCCGTCTCATTATTCACACGAAGCGTTTTGCCAAGCGGGTTGTCTCCACCAAAATATTTTTGGGCTGTGGCTTCGGTCAACACCATACTTTTAGGATTGGCAAGCGCATTGGCGGCATCTCCGGCAATAAATTCAGCGGGAAACATCTGAAAATAGCCGTTGTCGGCGTACACCATCTGCTTTTCAAGAAACTTTTTCTGTCCATTTGCAAAAAGTACACTCCCAGCAGCATTCAGTCGTACCGCTCTTTCTACCTCTGGCATTTCAGCTTTTAGCGTAGGAGCAAGCGGGAATTGCGTGTTTGGGATTTTTGTGCTTGTTCCCTCGCTTTTGCGAACGATAGTTGGTGTGATTCGGTAGATGCGCTCGGCGTTCGGAACATCCTTATCAAAGCTCATTTCCTCGCGTACAAAAAGCGCAAGAACAAGACAACACGCCATCCCAACGGCAAGCCCGGCAATATTAATAGCCGAATACAATTTGGTGCGTCGCACGTTGCGAAGCGCTATTTTGAGGTAGTTTGCGAGCATAGTTTTGTAGTATTTGATTGAAATCGTAGATTTGAATATTGTTCAACATTTATCGAAAAAAAAGTATGATTACCCTTGAGGAAGCCATAATTATGGGAACGAATGC
>JANYDO010000500.1 GCA_025363605.1 Candidatus Kapaibacterium sp. | reverse complement strand
CTTTCTCCATGAGTACAAAAAAGAGCGCGGAGCGAATAACGACCCGCTTGGGCAGTTGTTGATTGCCATGTATGCCGCACAAACCCTCAGCGCGCAAAAGCACCCCTTGTATGGATGTTATGTGGTTGGGCGCAACTGGTTTTTTGTGGTCTTGGAGGGCAAGGATTATGCGGTGAGTGATACGTTTGTTTCCACGCAAGAAGATGTATTTCAAATTTTGGCAATTTTGCATCAAGCAAAGGCGTACATTGAGGAAATCCTTGCAGCGCGTCAGTAATACTTGCTTTGCAGGAAGTTTTACGCTCGCGGCAATTCCACAATAAATGTTGCACCCTCGCCAAGCTCCGACTCGCACCAGACGCGCCCGTTCATCGCTTCGACCATTTTTTTAACAATACTCAAGCCCAGTCCTGTGCTGTGTTCGCCGCCTGTTGGCTGTGCCGAAAGGCGGGCAAATTTCCCGAAAAGTTTTTTCATATCGTCTTCCGAAATTCCTTGCCCCTCGTCCTGCACTTCTATACGAACAGCAGCGTCAGCAGCGACAACACGCACAAAAACTTGCTTGCCATGCGGCGAGTATTTGACGGCATTAGAGAGCAAATTATCCAAAATTCCCTGTACAATCGCGCTATCGGCACGGGCAAACATCGTGTTTTCGGGCGGCAACTCGGCAATAATACCGATATTTTTCGATAGTGATGTACTGCGATACTCGCGCACGACCATTGCGACAATCGGCACAATATCGAAATCTTCAACGTGAAAATTATAGTTACCGGATTCAAGTGCGTTCACATCCAGCAGATTCGTGATAATGCTCGTCATGCGCCCGGTCATCTCTTCGATTTTGTTTATTTGCTCATCTATCCATTCGGTACCGTGACGTTGCCGATAGGTGTGAATAAGTGATGCTGTCAGAGCAATGCTGGAAAGAGGGTTCTTGAGGTCGTGCGCGACAATACCTAAGAACTCATTTTTTTCTTGATGCAAGGCTTCCAATTGCAGGTTTTTCCCGCGCAGTTCCAGATTAGAAAGCTCGATTTCATGCGCTTGCTTGTCTAATTCTTCCAGATGGTGTTGGATTTCTTCGTTGCTTTCGCGCAATTCTGCCGTGCGCACTTCCACTGTTTTTTCTAATATCTCCGCGCGGCGATGCAAGTGCCGCACCCGCACTCGATACACACCCGTACCCACTGACACAAGCACCAACGCACACAGACCGTAGAACCACCATGTTTCCCAAATCTGAGGAGTGAGATAGAGCATGACCACTGCTCCGGTCTCGTTCCACACGCCGTCGCTATTACAGGCGATAACGCGAAAGCGGTAGTCACGCCCGCGCTGCAAGTTCGTGTAATACGCCGTGCGCCGCGTTCCGGCATCCACCCAGTGTTTGTCGTAGCCTTCCAAAAGGTATTTGAATTTCACTCGCTCCGGCGCAAAGAGGCTTGTAGCCGTGTAATAAAATTCAAATTTTTCTGCGCCTGCCTGAGCCGTGGCGGGCGAGGACACATCCAGCCGAACACTATCGGCAATAACGCTTTCGATAATCACCGGCGGCGCGAGGCTATTGGCGCGAGAAAGCACGTTGCCCGGATTCACCGTCACAGCGCCCGCCATCGTTGCGAACCACAAATGTCCGTCGCGGTCTTTCCAGCCCGCAGGATTGCCACTGTTGCACTCGGCACTGCGCATACCGTCGGTGGTGCCGAATGATTCGCAGGGAATCCTTGTGAGTTTCCGCTCGGCAAACGCATTCACGTCATGTTTGCGAACGCGCGAAATACCTTTATTACTCGACATCCAAAGATAACCGTAATCATCTTCCACAATACAATGCACAACATCATCAAACAAGCCGTTTGCTGTCGTAAAGGATGTAAATGTGCCGTTTTTATACCTGCTCAGTCCGCCGCCCACCGTACCTATCCAGAGCGTTCCTTCGCCGTCTTGAAAAAGCGAACGCACGTTGTTGTGCGCCAGTCCATTGGCGGTAGTAAAAACCGTGAATGTGCCATTCTGCAAACGATTCAAGCCACCACCCACCGTGCCTATCCAGAGCGCACCGGAGCGGTCTTCCAGCATGGTTCGGATGTTATTACTCGACAAGCCGTCTTTGGTGGTGTAATTGGTAAATTTTCCTGCCGCAAGCCGGTTCAAGCCGCCTCCATTCGTGCCTATCCACAGCGCACCCGTAGCACGCTCTTGGGCAAGCGTGTACACGACATCGTTTGCCAAGCCGTTTTTGGTCGTATAGGTAGTAATCTTGCCATTCTGAAAGCGGTCAAGCCCGCCGCCATTCGTCCCTATCCAAAGCGTTCCGGCATTTTCACCCGCACTACGGTCTTCCAAAAGCGTGTAAATAATATCACTCGAAAGCCCTGTTCGTGCCGTCCATGCTTGCGCTCGTCCGCCCTTGAGGAGATTCACCCCGCCGCCAAACGTGCCGACCCACATTTCTTTGGTAGGAGTTTCGCTACTTTGTATGCCTTTCCCTGCGCTGACGGGCGTACTTTTTTCCGTAAGCGTTCTGACTACATCGTGCGACAAGCCGTCTAGCGTGGAGAAGGTTGTAAAAATGCCGTCTTTGAAGCAGTTCAGCCCGCCGACCGTGCCGACCCACAGCGTTCCTTCGCGGTCTTCCAGAATGGAGCGCACAATATCGCTTGAAAGCCCGTCTTTTTTTGTGAAGGTAGAAAACACGCCATCGCGGAGCCGATTCAGCCCGCCGCCAAACGTCCCTATCCAGAGCGTTCCCAACTGGTCTTCTCTGAGCGACCACACCAAATTATGCGAAAGCCCGTTTTTCGTCGTGAAGGTCGTAAACTTGCCGTCTTTGAACCGATTCAGACCGCCACCGAATGTGCCTATCCAAATCGCACCGTCGCGGTCTTCCAGAAGCGCCCGAACAAGATTGTGCGACAACCCATTTTGCGTGGTGTATGCCGTTAGAACGCCGTTGTGCAAGCGGTTCACGCCGCCGCCATTTGTGCCTATCCAGACATCGCCCGTGCGGTCTTGGAGCAGCGTGAAAACGAGATTGTGCGAGAGACCATTTTGGGTGGTCAGCGATGTAAATTTCCCGTCTTTGAGACAACTCACGCCACCGCCCAATGTGCCGACCCAGATTGCACCACCGCCCGCACCGGACTGTGCGCCTCCAGCGCGGTCTTCCATGAGCGAACTCACAAAGTCGCTTGATAAGCCGTCTGCGGTGGTGTATGCCGTGCAATACCCGTCCTTCCACCTGCTAATACCGCCGCCGCTCGTGCCTATCCAGAGCGCACCGGAGCGGTCTTCGAGCAATGCTTGAATCGCGTTTGCTTTTAAGCCGGGGGTATTTTTGGTATCAAAAATGGTAAACCGCGCCCCGTCAAAGCGCACTAATCCTTCTTCGGTTCCTATCCACAAGTATCCGTCCCGCGTCTGACAGAGCGCCTGCGCGGAGTTTTGCGGCAAACCTTGTTCTGCCTGCCACAGCCGATGGATGTAATGCGTAATGTCTTTCTTCGGGTCAAGGCTGCGCAAGACCGTTCCCGCCTTTGGAGGAGGAATGTTCACGGGCGCGTGCTGCGCAAGGACAAGACACGGCGCGATAACCAAAAGAAGAAGCACTTTCATAACGGCAATATACACACGTGAGAACTATTCGGGCAATCTTTTGGCACACCAACGACTTCCTTGATTGGGCGTGATAATCAAGGCGTTTTGGACGGTCAAAACTTGGTATGCTTGATTGGGCGATGAGCGTCAGGAGGAGTGCAGAACTCCGACGCTTCAAACTACACAAAATCACCATGACCGTCAAGAGTAAAACGAGCGTAACACGGAACAAATACGCCCGCCGGAAGAGAAGTGCTTCGGGGCGGGCGTGTGCTTGTGTGGGGAACCATCTCGCAGAGGGGAGTGGGGTTAAGTTACTAACACCGTAGCTCTTGAATTCAAGGTTTATTAAAACCCTCGAATAATTGACTTACTAACAATTCTATCACCGATCTGTAGCCGATAAAAATAAACTCCTTTGGAATAGCCTTGAAAGCTCACCAACGTCGTATAATTACCTGAATTATGAAAACTTTCTAATGGTTGCATAATTTTATGCCCCAGCGCATCATAAATTTCAAGTTTGACCATCGCTGCCTTTTCAACATTAAATTGAATTGTACAAGACTCACTAAAGGGCATTGGGTAAGCGTAATCTTGCATTATTTCTTGAGACTGATCCACATCAGTGGTAAGCAACAACTGACAATTAACCTGTGGAGCTGCGGATAACATATTGCTCGGACCGCATTGTTGGGATAGCGAACTTTGCTGCAAGACAAATTTCACCCCTTCAATACTATTCGTAGTGGGAAATCTTCTCATGGTTCCCTTGCCTATCGCATAGTGCATAATCTCATTTGTATCAACAACATGGTCAAGCTGTAGTGCGTGCCCCAACTCATGTAATGCAACACTCTGAAAATCGTGTAGCGTTGGCGGACATTTCTCGGAAGAAAAATTCCAACTCACAGTATTATTAAATTTCAAATCTGCCTCTGCAACGTATGCTGTTGTGCTACCGCACAATAAAGTACGCGAAGTGCAAATACCCAATGTTCCTGATGAAAATTCACTAGCAGGTGCAAAGTGTATGACATTAAGGCTGTCTCGAACGCTGGTATTTACATCGGTTAATTGACCTAATTTCCAATTAACGTCTGATACACAACGCCACTTATCAAAGACTAATTCCAATGATTGCCGAGCTGCGGTATTTTCCGCAAATGATTTCGACATTTGCCAAGTATATCCGCCGTCTCGGTTGCTATTGACAAGATTTACAGGATTTCTGGTAGAATAAGAATCGTTACTTCTGGCGAATCGTACCAATAGCGTGTCCTTAGACGTAGCGATTGGAGTCCATACATCATTTTGCTTTTCATAAAGATACACCTTTCCGGTACCACAACGAGAAGGAACGTAAATACGGATTTCGGTATCATTCCAAGATAGATATTCCAGAGGAACTGGTGCAATCAAACCTCTTTCAGGAGAATCTCCATCCGTTAAAAAAATGGTACGATTCGACATACTACCAAACCCCGTCCCTCGAATCGTTAGAACAGATTTAGTACCCGCAGAGATAGATTTGGGGGTGAATGATGTAATTTCTACACCTGCATTAAGCCGTCCGTTTTTTTCTTTGTTATTGCGACCAAATGAGAATGGCTTAATTTCTTGGATTGAATTACCTGTCAAAGCCTGAATTGTGCTATACAGACTCTCCGATATATTGGTATAACGAGAGAATACATCAGTTGCACTATTCATGGCAAAATCATACAACAAGAAACCCTGCGAAGAAGCAATTACTTCAAATACTGTTTCTCCTTGTGTAGCATTTGAAAGCTCTTTCTCTTTGCGGGACTGCTTGAGTAAAAGGATGCCGATATCATCCACCTTGAATTGCACTGACGGCGTTACAGTTTCCGACTCGCCGTCCACAATACCGCCTTCAGTTACGATAGTAATTCTCTCTTGGCGAATTTTACCTTTGAAGATTTTATAGACATCAACTTCATTAAGTGTGTAGATACTGCGATGTTGATTGTCCCAAACAGATTTTTTGGAGATAATACGTGATTCGACAATAACCGTAGATTCAGCAATTCTCTCATTCAGAGCAATCTTGTTCATTAAGCACTGAGCATTTCCTCTTTCGCAAAGAAAGACCAGTAGGACAAGAAACGCTATTAAAGACTGTTTCATAGTATTAAGGGGGATAAATTTATTCTGTATATTCTGCGGCAAATACTTGGATTACCATTGTTTTGTAGGTTTTATGTACGCCTGATGTCGTACCGATAAATTTGAATTTTTCCTCAAAAATGTTTTCACGATGTCCACGGCTCGTATTCCCATCATCTATAATCAATTGTATGACCGCATCTCGTGCAGTTTTAGGGGCATATGCAATATTTTCACCGCATTTTATGTTCCATTTCCCATACCGAGAAATTCTTATATCAAGAGAACTTCCGTCGCTGCCTGTATGCCCTGTGATTCCTTTGGGTCCAGTATCTTGAACGTGGTCTCGTGCTGCTTTCATTAAGCCGCTAGAAATTTGTAGTGCTGCTCGCGGGCTTACGGATTTCAAAAATTGAATTGCATTGTTCAAGCCTGTAACTCCTTCATTTGTTTGAATTGTAATTTCGCCTGGCACTTTATACAAATTACCATCATAATATTTCCGTAAAGACTCCAGATACTGAGCGTATTGCGTTGGGTTAGTTCGTGCAGAATTGACCTCGCTAAGTAATTCTTGGTCTGTCATTCCTGTTGTATCGGGAACGTCAGGGCTATTGGTGTTTTGAGTACAACCTGCAACTGCAATGGCACTAAAGATAGTAAAAGCAGTAATTAATATGTAATGAGCAAATATTTTATCCATAGAAGATTTAGACTAAATGTGTCAGAAAAGAATATATGAATTGTATTGGAGCAGTAGAAATGAACTGAGTCCGCGTATTTTCTCCGAATCAATGCCGCCTGACACATCACCATCAAGCGGCAAAGATTCAATTCTACTGTATTACTTGGTTGTCGCAGCAGCAGGCGGGTCAACCAACAAATCGGTTAATTCATTCCAATTACCCGTCGCAGCATCAACGATAATACCAACTAAACCACTCAAGAATAAATCAAGAATAAGCCAGCCACCGCCAAGCACTTGGGTTGTCTGCAATTTTTTCTCCTGTCCTTTATATTTGACCGTCACAACGTGGCTGCTCTGTGCCGGTAGTTTCACAAACTGCTCTTCTCCTCTGGTTTCTACAGGCATGACCGCACCATCTTTTAGCACTTCTACCTGATCTCCTTTTTTGACACCCACCAAACGAGCAGCACTCTGCCCACCTTTGAATACAGTCGCACAGCTAGACAGCGTAAGGCTACCGAAGGCAACAACAAGCATAAAGGCTACAAACTTCTTCATAAAGACTCCAAATTTACGGCTCACAGAGAAAACGTATAGCGTTCGGCGCTTGATGTGAGCCACCCTCCCGCACCGAACATTGACATACCATCTCGGCATTGAGACTCCGAAGGCACGTCGTGATTTGAAAGCGCATAGATACGGAAACTGCCACAATACCACAAGCAGTTTCCGCTCTTTCGGAATGGATGGGACTGTACAGAAGCGGATGGGACAAAAAGTTTGTTTTTTGTCCTCAAAACAGCATTTTTCGGAGACGGAAAATTAGTGAACACCTCCACAGCTTGAACACCTCCGGCACTCAGGCTCAATTCTCAAAAGAAATTCCATAAATATTGCCGAGCAATTCACTATCATTCCCTCGACTTGGCGCAATATCAGAGACCGCGAGATGAAACCTTCGGCACTCTTCGGGTGTGAGAAGCGGCAGCGTCAGAACAATACTCACGGCAGACACGCTTTTGTCCCGAGCATGAGGAAGATTTTCGCCCTCAGCGAGAACAATATCCCCCTCGGCTTTGGCGCTGTACGCCAGACCTAAGAGCGAACACTGCCGCACACGGTCTTCGAGGATGTGCCACGTAGAGCGTTGTCGAGGGTTGGGCGGGTCTGCGGGGAATTGGAGCGGGATGTTATCGGTGTTGATAGTGCAGAGAATCGCATTATCGCGCGTCGGGTGTTGTTCAAAATGATGCTCTATCACCATTTCATCACAGCTCGTAGCTCCCCTGAGCAAGAGCGAGTACCACGGCTGAATCAGGAACGTCGGCAATAACTGAGGCTGATCCGGCGAATATAAGTCTTCGGCAATACTGGTATAATGATGAAAGCGTTCAAACTGTTCCCGTTCCAGTATGCGGCTGCTCACGTATCGTTGGCAAAATTCTAATTCTGTGTCCAAGGTAATCCCAATAGCATGAATCGAATTCAACGCCATTTTGTAGTATTTGCTCGTTTGCATGGCAGAGGTCATTGCTTTATCCAGCACCATCGCTGCGGTATATTCTTCTCCGTGTACCGCCCTCGCAAATGCGTTGTACTTCTCCAGCTCATCATCCCCCGCCGTCGGCAGATAATGGATTACTTTCTGCATTGCCATCTGAATTTTGTCCAACGACTGACCAAACCGATGCGGTGCAAAAGCAAACTCATAATTACAGTGTTGCCACTCCCGAAAAATTGTAGCAATGTCTGATGTCGCAATGTCCGATGTTGCATCTGATATGGGAGCGTCAGTAGAAATCTCAATGCCGGAGTTCGATACTAAGGTTATTATCGCCATAATTAT
>JANYDO010000496.1 GCA_025363605.1 Candidatus Kapaibacterium sp. | reverse complement strand
AGTACAGGATTCATGTCGAAAGGGCGAGGATTAAACTTCATCAGACCGGATTCCAGATGATTCAAATCCAGCAAATTTTTGACCAGCTCCAGCATCCTATCGCCCACCAAGGTCAACTGGTCGAGTACGGTGTTTTTATGCTCTTCCGAGAGTGTTTTATCACGCAATATCTCGGTGAGTCCGCCGACCAATGTAATGGGATTTTTCAAATCGTGTGACACAATCGCCATCAACTCGGTCTTTTCGAGATTGAGCTGTTGCAGAGCTTGATTGCTCGTCTCTAGCTCCTGATTTGCATCTCCAAGATAAAGATTGGCTTGCTCCAGGAGCGTCGTCGTGCGTTCCAATGTTTTATTTTGCTCCTCAAGGGCATCCTGTTGCCGACTGATGCGCTCGTTTAACTCTTGCAAGGCGCGTCCTTTTTGAAAACTATTGCGCCTGAGTACCAACCAGCCGGAGCTTAAAACAATATTCACCACCACAGCCCCCATCAAATCTTGAAGACTGTACTGCAGAGAAGGTTCGGCAAAACTCACACCAAAATACCAGCATAACGCCGCAAAAGCCGCCAGTGAAATCCCAAGCCCGGTAAAAAGATGGAGCAAGCGCAAGGGCAACGCTGAGATAACAATAATCACAAAGCAATAACCACCAACATAGCTAGGATGCGCCTTTGCCAGTCCGGTAATAATCCCTGTGGCAATAATCAAGTAGTAAATCATCGCATTGACGACGATGTAGTGGCGCTTAGGATGCTGCCAGACAAAGCGTACAATCCATGCAATGATGGTAATAGCCGTTAGCCCAAGGCGTAATGCCAAGATAAGAGGCTGATTTGGGAAAATCAACGTGTCAAGGTGCAAATATGGCAACCACACAACAAACAAAACGGGCGAGTACGGCACAAAGAATATTCGGCACTGCTCGTTGATTTCTTCAAAAAACGTTTCGGGGTAAATACGATCGGTAAAAGAACTGGAAAATGTTTCTCGCAATTCGATAAGACTCTTCCAGAGAGATTGAACCACGTGCATCATAAAGTATTTCCATGTTTGACGGACAAGCCATCACTGGGAGAATGGTGCTGCGTTGTTGGCAATTCCACGATAAATGTTGCGCCCTTGCCTAGCTCCGATTCACACCAAACGCGACCATTTAGTGCTTCCACCATTTTTTTGACAATGCTCAAACCCAAGCCCGTACTATGCTCACCACCGGTCGGACGCGCAGAAAGACGGGCAAATTTACTAAATAGCTTCGTTTTGTCGTCGTCACTGAGTCCGGGTCCCTCGTCTTGAACGGCGAGGCGGATGCTTTGACTTGCTTGAGGAACTCGCTTGTCTGTTGCTTCCACTATGCCGTTTGTAATTCTTATAAAAATGTTCTTGCCGTGTGGCGAGTATTTGACAGCATTGGAAAGCAGATTGTCCATAATCTGCATCACCGCTTGTTCGTCAGCCGATACAATCGCAGATGGAATTTCAGGAAGAAAATGAATCGTTATTTTTTTTGCTTCGGCAGCTTGGGTGTATTGCCAACACGTTGCCTCAACGACCGGCAATATATCAAATTCTACGATGCTAAACTTCATTCCACCTAACTCCAAACGATTACTGTCCAGAATATTCGTGACGAGCGCAAGCATACGGTCACTGGTAAGAATAATTTGTTTAACGGCTTCGTGCAGGTCATTGCCTTCCACAGCGTCACTTTCGACAAGCTCCGCCAGCCCTCGCACCGCACCAATCGGATTTTTCAAGTCATGGGCAACAATACCCATCAGCTCGGTTTTCTCTGTATTGAGTGCTTCGAGTTCCCTATTTTGCTCCTGCAATGTGGTGTTGGTCATTTCAATTTCAGTAGATTGGTCTTCCAGAATACGCTGCTGCCGCACAATTTCTGCGTTTGCACGACGTTCTGAGCGAATATTGCGGTAAAGTAAGCCCGCGCTTACGAGCAGAAGTACCACACCAAGCACCAGCGCTAACCCAATAAACCGCTCCTGCTTCTGTTCTGCGCTTAGTGCGTCGAGAGCCAATTGCTGTTTTTCCATATCGTACTTTGCCGAGAGTCGCTCGATTTCCCGTCTTCCGGCTTCGCTGAAGAGCGAATCGCTCATTGCCATTTGGATAGTTTGGAACTGAAGAGCCACGGCGTAGTCATGCTTGGCGGTATAGATTTCTGCCAACGTCTTACTGGCTTCACGAATATGCTGCTTGATGCCGATACGAGTGGCAAGTTCAAAACCGCGCCGCAGATAGTACGTTGCCGAGTCTTGCTGATGAGCAGCAAGATATGTTTGACCGATATGAATCAGAATCAACGATTGTTCGTCTTCATCGTTCATCACAGCAGTCGAGATGGTGAGTGCCGGAAAAAATGCCTCCAACGCTTCGGCATAGAGTCCTTGCTGATGATAGACCTGTCCGATACGATTCAGCGCACCAGCCTTCCAGACTTTATCGCCAAGAGCTTGAGAGTACGCAAGAGATTGCCGAAAAGACTGGAGAGCTGCGGGATAATTGTTTAGACTTTGGGTAATTTCACCCAGACGAATATGACAATAATAGAGACCGGCACTATCACGGAGCTGCTCGAAGGTGCGAATCGCCAGCGTAACGAATTGCCGTGCGTCATCGTAACGCCGTTGGTATTTGTAGATGTCTCCGATATTGTTCAAGGCATAGCCTTCTTCACGTTTGTATCCATATTCCTCAGCGATTTTTCGCGCCTCTACAAAACACTCCATTGCTTTTGCATAGCTTCCTACATTGCGATAAATGACTCCCAAATAGTTATTGTTCTCGGCACGAACGCGGGGATAGCCCAGCGAAGCAACTTCCCTTGCGGCTTTCTGTGCATATTTCATCGCCTGACCAAAATCCGTACCTCGATATATCCATGCTAAACTGTCTAAAATTTCCACCCGCGCCGTATCACGGGCAGAAGGCAAGCGACTGAGCAAGCTATCGGCAGTCTGCACTTGTGTAGGCACGACACGCCCCGGAAGGCGCTGCGCCGATATTTGCGGAATACCGCACAGAACCAGTACCAAGACACAAAGAATAATATCCGTGCGCCTCCGAACAAATAGCTGTCCGAGCAATCTGAAGACAAGATCTGTCAGCTTCATAGATACCGATGAGGTAAGAAGTTTGGGAACCGAATCCAAAAAAAATTGTACTCTCGCTCTACCGTACACGATATTACGCCTCAATAATTGTAGAAATAGTTTGAGACGACGACGACGACGGCAATTCCACAATAAATACTGTCCCCTTGCCTAACTCAGACTCGCACCATACCTTACCATTCATAGCTTCCACTATTTTTTTGACAATACTCAAGCCCAGTCCTGTACTATGCTCGCCGCCAGTAGGGCGTGCGGAAAGACGTGAAAATTTTTCAAAGAGTTTTGCGTGATCGCTTTCGGAAATTCCGGGTCCTTCGTCTTGGACTTCCAAACGCAGTCTGCTTTCGCTGCCCAAAACTCGCACAAAAACGTGCTTGCCATGCGGTGAGTATTTCACGGCATTGGAAAGGAGATTGTCCAACACCTGCTCCATTGCCTGCTCGTCGGCAATAACACGCTGAGACGCAAACTCTGAAGAATAGTGAATCGTGATATGCTTTACCGCAGCCTGCGCCTCAAACTGCCGAACAACACCTTTGACCATCGGCAGAATATCGAATTCAATGTTCCGAAATTCCATTCCGCCTGCTTCTAATTGGTTCATATCCAGTAGTTTCTTCACCAGTTCCAACATTCTCTCGCTTGTATGCACAATCTGATGCGCCACCGAAGCAAGTTCTTGTTCG
>JANYDO010000467.1 GCA_025363605.1 Candidatus Kapaibacterium sp. | reverse complement strand
CACAAATCGGGCAAACGCCCGGTTTGTCGGATTTTATGTGCGGGTGCATCGGGCAGAAATACTGCTGCTTGCTTGCTTGAGCGGCTGTTTGGTTGCCAGATGTTTCATTTTTTGATTTGTCATTCTTACTGCAAGCTGTACTAAGAATGAGCAAAAGAAGGATGCAAATAGTTCGCATAGCGGTTGTAGAATCTAATGTTGAAGTGCGAAACAACGCTCGCACTGAATAAGACAATAATGCCGGAAGGTTTTAGCCGAACTCGCGTTCGCGCTCCGGTAAAAGAAATCAGCGCAATTCACCATCGCCAAGCATCATGCGGAGTTTGGCGGCTATCATCATTTGCTCTTCGTGTGCCATTGCCAGTTCATCTTCCTTCATAGCAAGCATTTGTGCGGCTCGTAGCACTTCGCTTGTACTTGCCTGATTTGTTTGGAATGATGCCAGCAAGCTCTCTAATACGTGCTTGTATGCCGGAAGAATCGTGCGCGTGTAGTCTTTTACGGTTTCAATGGTATGCAAAAGCATCTGCTCCTCTTCGGCAAGTTCACCCGTAAGTTCGCGTTGCATTGCCTCGCGCTCGGCTTCCTGACTGAGTCGGCGGGCGGTCAATTCTGCTTGCTTGGCATCAATGCGAGCCGACGACCACGGCGCGAAGGGTAAGGTAATCGAAGCCATCAGGCTGTACATCCATTCGACGCGATTGTGAATAGAAACTCCTGTATGGATACTAAAAATTTCCGATAACTCACTGCTTCCGCTTGTTAGCGTCATTCCTTGCGGCATCCGCATCAGCATTCCTTGAAGCATGAGGTCTGGTGTGCGCTCTTGTTCCGAAGCAAGGCGTTCTGCTTCGGTCATGCGTTCCATACTTGCCATACGGCGCAGTGTCGGGTTTTGTTCGTCCAATTTCGCTCGTGATTGATATGTCCGCCAAAGCAAGGCTTCAATCGTTTGGGCAAAATTTGAATCAAATGCCGGCTGAATCTCAGCATCAGGTCTGGTGCGCCCCATGAGAGCGTTCAGCCGCGCCGCTTTGCCGCGCCTCTCGAAGGTGCTGCTGTGAAATTTTGCCTGCTCCGCAGCTAGTTCGGCGCGGAGCAGCAAGACATCGTTCATCGTGGCTTTACCCGCTCCCAAACGCTCTTCGGCGGATTGGACGAGATTATTGAGCATAATGGTTGTGCGCCCAAGAATCTCTTTTTGGCGGTCGAGCCGCCAAAGCCGTGCGTAGAGTTCGCTCACATTTCCGCGAATAATGGCGGCGGCTTCCGCACGGCGTTCACGCTCGGTTTGAGCGCCTGCGCGTTCCGCACGGCGCATCGCACCTAATTTATCGCCCAGCATCAGCATTTGCGAAAGTGCCAGATTGTTAGAGATAGAGCGGTTCAGCACATCAAAATTTCCTGCGGGCGTTTGAGCAAATTCAAGCGAGAGCGTTGGAGTAGGCAGCTGCGAAACCGATTCGCTACGGTATTCGGCGCTTACGGCGCGTGACTCCGCAGCCCGCAAAAGCGGATGATTGCGTAATGCTTCGGCAACCAAGGAATCAAGCGGCTGTGCGGGGAGAGGTGCAGCCACCAACAGGAGTGCGAACACAAGTTCGCACATACTTTTTCTATACTTAAAATGTATCATCTTCTGACTCCGAGAGAATAAAAGTTTTCAAGGGATAGTGAGCGAATTGCTGCACAAGATGGTTGCGTCCAATGTCCTCAATAGTGCGATGGAAACTTGAGTAGGGGTAATGCTGAAGATTGTCAACATAACCATGCTTGATAGGATTGTAAAGCAAGTAATTAAGACGTGTATAGTATTCATACTCGTTACGAGGGCAATAATCCCAATAGTTGTACCAGACGGGTTTATCGCAGCCTGTTGCATTACGAATATACGTACCCGAAATGCTGTGAATACGACGCATAATACTTGGCAACGATTCTCCTTTATGGCTCAGAGCCATGATATGGTAGTGGTTGTCCAAAATGACCCAATGCTCAAGTTTCCACGAATACTCTGTCATAATGTCGTGAATTGTTAAATGCAAGCGCTGTTTAAGGCTATCGTCTAACAATCGTCTTTTCTTGTAGATTGCACTGGTAATAAAGTACAATCTATCATCCAAGAGTAAATGAGCCGGTGTGTGTAAATGGCGTTTAAGCATGGTGTATCTGGATACGGAGTGCGAACGCGAGTTCGCACAGGG
>JANYDO010000428.1 GCA_025363605.1 Candidatus Kapaibacterium sp. | reverse complement strand
CACCTACGGGACCAACAACGAGTTCGGTTTCGACTACCTCCGTGACAACATGGTTGGCGATGCAGCAGACATGGTGCAGCGCCCACACAATTTCGCTATTGTGGATGAAGTGGATTCGGTGCTTATTGATGAAGCCCGTACACCGCTCATCATATCTGGCCCCGTTCACCAAAGCGATCACCGCTACGAGGAAATGAACCCGTCCTTGCGCCGCCTCGTGGAAGCACAAACGCGCCTTGTCGCAAAAATTGTCGCCGAAGCCGAACGCCTTTTGCAGTCCACAGGCGACAGCAAGAAAGATAAAGAAAATCGTCGTGAAGCAGGTGTAGCGCTTCTTCGTGCATACAGAGGTATGCCGAAAAATAATCGCTTGACAAAACTCTTCGCCATACCGGAGAATACAAAACTGATGCGCGAGACCGAATTGGAATATCTCCGCGACCAAGGGACGCGCATGAGTGAGATTGACGAAGAACTCTTCTACGCTATTGATGAACGCCAGCACCAGATAGACCTCACCGAAAAAGGACGTGATTTTCTAAGCGCTTCGCAAACCGATAAAGACTTTTTCATTATCCCCGATATTGCTGCTGAATTGAGCATCATTGAGGGCGATTCAAGTCTGGAAGCAACGGAAAAGCAACTCCGTAAGGATTCTGCAATGCGCATTTATGCCGAGCGTAGCGACCGTATTCACACCGTTACGCAGTTACTCCGTGCTTATTCGCTTTACGAAAAAGACGTGGAATATGTGCTGGACGGCGGCAAAGTCAAGATTGTGGATGAATTTACGGGACGTATTTTGGAAGGGCGACGCTATTCGGACGGCCTACACCAAGCGATTGAAGCAAAAGAAGGCGTGAACGTAGAGCGCGACACGCAAACTCTGGCAACGGTGACGCTCCAAAACTATTTCCGCATTTACCGCAAACTCTCCGGCATGACCGGTACGGCGGAAACCGAAGCGGGTGAGTTTTACGAGATTTACAAACTTGACGTATGCGTGATTCCGACGAATCGCAACGCCGTTCGTCAAGATTTGAACGACCTTATCTACCGGACAAAACGCGAGAAATTTAATGCCGTTGTGGAAGAAGTGAAGCGAGAAACCGAGCAAGGACGCGCCGTGCTGGTCGGTACGACAAGCGTGGAAGTGTCCGAGCTTTTGAGCAAAATGCTTGCCCGCGAAAAAGTCAAGCACAACGTCCTGAACGCCAAGCAGCACCAGCGCGAGGCGGAAATTGTTGCCGAAGCCGGTCAGCCACGCGCCGTAACGATTGCGACCAACATGGCAGGTCGCGGTACGGACATTAAACTGCATCCATCGGTGAAAGAGTCCGGCGGCTTGGCAATTATCGGCACTGAGCGCCATGATGCGCGGCGTATTGACCGTCAGCTGCGCGGTCGTGCCGGTCGTCAGGGCGATCCGGGTTCGTCGAAATTTTATTTGTCGCTGGAAGACGATTTGATGCGTCTTTTCGGCGGTGAACGTATTGCAGGCGTGATGCAGTTCCTGAAAGTACCGGAGGGCGAACCGATTGAGCATAATCAAGTCACGAAGTCAGTTGAGCGGGCGCAGAAAAAAGTCGAAGAAAATAACTTCGGTACTCGGAAGCGCCTCTTGGAATATGACAACGTTATGAATCAACAGCGAGAGGTCATTTACAGCCGCCGCCGTCACGCACTTACAGGCGACCGCATGAAGGGCGAAATCATGGACTACGTGCATGAGTTTGCCGAGTATCTCTACGATTCCTGCCATGATACCGCCGACATTGACCAATTCCGTGAGGAGCTCCGCACAACGCTTCTCTGCGATATTGACATGGATGCCGGTGAATTCAAGGGCTTGCGCCGTGAAGAGTGCATTGAGCGCGTGATGGAAGTTGCGGAGGAATTCTATTCTCGCAAAGAAAAGACCTTCGGCGCGGAATTTATGGCAGAGTTAGAGCGCGTTGCGATTTTACAAACGATTGACGAGAAATGGCGCGAACACTTGCGCGTAATGGATGAACTCAAAGAAGGTATCCATCTTCGAGCCTACGGACAAAAAGATCCGCTTTTGGAATACAAAGGCGAAGCGTACAAAATTTTTGTCGAACTTGTCGGCGAGATGAACCGCGAATCGGCGCACTTTGCTTTTCGTTATTTCCCCGAACTTACGCCCGATCAAGTACGACAAATGCAGCAACCGCATAGTAACGGCAACGGTAATGCGAGCATTTCTGCGCCGAACAGCTTTGTACCTCGCTTTACAACGACCAGTTCCAACGCCATGCAATTCTCTCGCCCATCTGCAGAACAATTCCTCTACGCCAACGCAGAATCTGCTTCTGAAGTAGCCGACGCGGTCTCGGCACAAATGGCGAATGGCAATGGCGCTGTGAAAACTATCGTGAACACTGCACCCAAAATCGGACGGAATGACGCTTGCCCGTTTGATGCGAATAAAAAATTCAAGAAATGCTGCGGAGCAAATGGTGCAACGCACTGCTCACGACAAGTGTAAATTGTTATCGCTCGTTTCAAAAGTAAAAAGCCTTCTTCAGCAGAAGAGGGCTTTTTTGTAGGCAAGATGGTCTTTTATGCAGATGAACTTTGTAATCAAGAACTTTTGCTACCAAAAAGCGTTGTCAATCGTAGCTTCCAGACCAGCCATGCGGCTTCCCAGATAATATTTTTGCTCATTTTCGACACGCCACTTCGTCTATCTACAAAAATTATTGGTATCTCCAGCATTCGTGCGCCGCGTTTCCAGAGTTTGAAGTTCATCTCGATTTGGAATGCATAGCCATTGGAGCGAATTTTACTCAAATCTACACCGCGCAAAATCTCTGTGCGAAAGCATTTGAAGCCGCCTGTCGCATCGTAAATCGGCATCCGCGTTATCCAGCGCGTGTAGAGATTGGCGCACCAACTAAGCAGCAGTCGCTGCATGGGCCAGTTGACGACGTTCACGCCTGTGCTGTACCGCGAACCAATCACCACATCGGCGCTTTCGATTGCCCGCAAAAAGTTCGGGATTTCCTTGGGGTCATGTGAGAAGTCGGCATCCATTTCAAACACGACATCGTAGCCACGTTCCATTGCCCAGAGGAAACCTGCACAATAAGCCGTTCCCAGCCCCAGCTTGCCGGAGCGCTCCAGCAAGTGTACGCGCGCGTCTTCCAGTTGCATATCTCGAACAATACCGCCTGTGCCGTCGGGCGAGTTGTCGTCCACCACCAAAATATCAAGCGCTTCGTGAACGCCAAAAATTTCACCCGCAATGGCGCGGATATTATCGCTTTCGTTATATGTAGGAATAATAATGAGAATCTTCATAGTATCAAGTTTTTATGCCTGCCCACTGCCTCTAAATACTTTGATGGCAGTGCGAATAATAATCTCAAGGTCAAGACGAAATGATGTATTTTCAATATAATAAAAATCATGCGCGAGTCTTCTGCGAAGATCATCAAGGCTTTCTTCGTAATTACCCACGTGAATTTGCCACCACCCGGTCAGACCTGGACGAACCTTGTGCCTACGCGGGTAATAAGGAATTGCTTCGGTGAATTTTTCAACGAGTTTCGGTACTTCGGGTCGTGGTCCTACGATACTCATATCGCCCTTGAGGATATTCCACAACTGCGGAATTTCGTCCAGATGTGTTTTGCGAATAAAGCGCCCAAAGCGCGTTACGCGAGCATCGTTGACTTGCGTAAAGCCGGTTCTTTTGTCTGAGCCGTTGTACATAGAGCGAAATTTCCAAATGCGGAACGGTGTACCGTAGCGTCCAATACGAATTTGCGAGTAAAATGCGCCGCCGGGCGTTTCCAAGCGCACGATAAGAGCAATAATCGCCCACAAAGGCAAGCCGAGAACTAAGCCTACCAAACTCAGCACAATATCCGTCAGGCGTTTAATAACGCGCTGCCAAGGGGTCATAATCTCGGCGCTCACTTCAATAAGTGCAATGCCGTAAATATGCTGTGCCCGCGTTTGTCCGGAAAAAATTTCGTATAAATCCGGTACAATTTTCATCGTAACGTGATGCTCTTCGCAGACATTCGCCATGCGGAGGAGTTCTTCGTGGTCGGGCGCTGCTGTCGAGACGAGAAGTGCATTCGGTTTGAGGGCAGGCAGTAAAGCAGAAATATCACTAAATAATCCCAAGAGCGGCAATTCTTCATCGGGAACAGACTCAGAGCGCCATTTCTCCGCTTCACTGCTATCGCTCATCACGACGCCCATCGGCTGAAAACCAAAAGCAGGTGCTTGGCGTACCGATGCTAACAGCGCTCGCACATTCTCGGCGCACCCGACCAGCAAGGCAGGAAAGCTAATGATACCACGCTTGCGAAGCGTTCGTTGCACAGCCCGCGCCAGAATACGCCCCAGAGCAATACTCGCACAAAACGCCACCCAGTAAAGAAGCATCAGCAATCGTGAGTTTTGTGCACTTGTCAAATCATCAATAAAAATCACAATTCCTAAAATGCAGCACCCGACGAAAGTGATACGAACAATCGTGAAAAATTCGTCAAACGGTGAGCGCACATACCAATCTTCGTATAAACCCGCAAACCAGAAAAGAAGCACCCAGTAGATAAAAAGCGCAAGAACAATACCCACCATTGCGACGATGCGTTCATCCGAAACAAACGGCTGGGTAAAGGCTTCGGTAGTAGTTGTAAATAGCCCGCTCAAGAAGCGCAGCGCATAGTACACCGCAAAACTCACAGCAAATCCTAACGCATCAAATAAAAACTGGTACAAGCGCGGGGAACGCGGCACGTGAGGACGCGGCAGCACATAACCTACTGCACCTGCATCGGATGTGGGATGTGGCGTTTGGGACTGCGAAGAAGTAAGCGTTTGTGAAAACGTGGTCATATCGGCTTTAAGAGCAGGCAAATATATTCTAAACTGCTGACCGCAAGAAAAAATAGCATACAAATACTTACAAATATAGAACTCTCACCGAAACCGTACAACCACCAACACGATACTTTCTTGTTTTCCGGTTTGCAGGGCGAAAATATCTTGGTATGTTTGTGTCTCAGTAGGAATTTTTTTTTCATACAATCACCACGTATGACACGTTCTACCACAAGCGACACTCATGGCATCGGCGGTCACCCGCGAGGCTTGACTACACTTTTTTTTACCGAACTTTGGGAACGTTTCAGTTACTACGGTATGCGGGCAATTCTCATTCTCTACATCGTTGCCCCAACGGAGGACGGTGGCTTGGGCTTGAGTACCAAGAGTGCCGCCGCTATTTATGGGACATACACAATGTGGGTGTATTTGTTGGCTTTGCCGGGTGGCTTTATTGCTGATAGGTGGCTGGGGGCAAGGCGTGCCGTTGTGTTGGGCGGTAGTATCATAGCTGCCGGACATTTTGTTATTGCACTTGTCGCAGTTCTTACGCGGACGGAGCTTTTTTTTGCAGGCTTGGCGCTCATAACGATTGGCACAGGATTACTCAAACCCAGTATTAGCGCAATGGTTGGTGAGCTGTATGGTGAATCGGACGAGCGGCGGGATGCTGGCTTCTCGCTGTTTTTTATGGGTATCAACATCGGTGCGGCTTGTGCGCCCATTCTCTGCGGCTTTCTGGCACAGCATCCCGCTTTCAAGAGTGTGTTGGTCGGAGCGGGCTTGAATCCTACGCACTCATGGCATTGGGGCTTTGGTGCGGCAGGAATTGGTATGGTGGTCGGCTTGGCACAATTTCTTGCCGCACAAGACCGTTTTCGTAATGTTGGCGAATGTAAGCATCCTGAGGGCACACATTCTACGCCTGCCGTTGCTGCCCCCACAAGTATTGTGCAACCTCTCAGCCGTGAGCAATGGCGGCGCGTTGGGGTGATAATGATTCTTTTCGTCTTTACGGTGATGTTCGGTATTGTTTCCGAGCAAGCCGGCTCAAGTATGAATCTCTTTGCTGACCGCCTGACGCGAACGAGTATTTTCGGCTGGGAATTTCCGTCAAGTTGGTTCCAATCGGTCATTCCAATTTATGTGATTATTCTTTCGCCCTTACTCTCACGGCTTTGGATGCGACTTGGAGAGCGCCAGCCGTCTAGTCCGGCGAAATTTGCGATTAGTTTGCTTTTTGTGGGGTTGGCTTTTAGTGTTATGGTTGCTGCATCAGTAGCAGCGCAGCATGGCGAAGTTAGTCCGTTATGGCTTTTAGCGGCATTTTTCTTTCAAGAAATTGGCGCAGTGCTTCTCAATCCAACGGGACTCAGCGTCGTTACGAAACTCGCTCCGGCGCATTTAGTTGGGATAATGATGGGCGTGTGGTTTTTGGCAAGCGCAGTGGCAAGCCGCATTGCAGGACACTTAGCGGGCTTTTTCGATGAAAACAATACTGATTTTCTGGTACAGTATTTTGGTGTGCTTTCGGGGGTGATGGTGCTGACAGCGCTTGTGCTGGCTCTGCTTACGCCAATGATACGGCGCATGATGGGCGGAGTACGATGAAGATTCAACAAAGAGAACTGAAGTCTCTCAGAACCACAGCCGAATCACGTCCATATACAGCGAATAAATGCCGCTTATCACTGCACCCAGTACGCGGCGCAGGGGCGTAAAATTGAGCAAGAGCAAAAGAATAATCATACCGTAAAGTCCCATGGAACGGTATTTATCGGCAAGGTCGTCGGGAAGGCTGTTCGCAAGGACGTGTGAGCCGTCAAGCGGGGGAATGGGAATCATATTGAACACTGCTAAGGCGATATTGATTATCAAGCCGTATTGCGCAAAACGTCGAACAAGTTCGCCGATTGTACCCGTAGAAACGTCAATATAGCCGCCGTAGATAACGAGCATGACAGCAAAGAACACAAATGAAAGCAGGATATTCGAAGCGGGACCAGCGAGGGCAATAATAGTATCGTCACGGCGAACATTCCGAAGATTTCGCCAATCCACCGGCACAGGTTTTGCCCACCCAATCATAGCTACACCGCCCGTAAAAGCCGAGAGAATAGGCATGACAATCGTTCCGAGGAAATCAATATGGGGAATGGGATTGATGGTGACGCGCCCCAAGAGACGTGCCGTCGGGTCGCCGAGTCGGTCTGCTGCGATAGCGTGCGCTGCTTCGTGAACGGAGAGCGAGAGCAAGAAAATCGGCATGGTGACCAAAATATTTTGAATAATTCCTTGAAAATCCATGGTGAAGAGAGAATGGAGGGCTTGAGTCTATTGAAGCCGATTTTGCAGTTTGAGAATATTGGTAACATTGCTTTGGAGCGTCTCCAGCATATCCGCTTCGTCGTCAAGAGCAAGGTGGTTGTCAATCAGGATATTCAGCAACCGAGCGCCGGTGATATTGTAGAAAATTGCTGTGTTATACTCGCGCTTATCCAGCGCTTTCTTGAGTTCGAGCAGCGCGGCGTGAAGCATCTCTTGGATATTTCGACGTTCCAAGAGTTCACGCGCAGTAAATTCTTCGAGGCGCTTATTCATAGTAAGAAAACCTTTGCAGAGGACGACATGAAGAAAAATGCGAAAGCAAATCGCTGGAATATGGCTTTAGTGTGCCGACGACGACGACAATGAATCTGGCGAATTACGAAAAAACCTCACGGACTTTATCAAAAAAATCCCGCGAATCCTTCCCCTCCTCAGGCTTGGGAGCAATATTGGGGCTTTTGGAAAGTTCTTTGAGCGTAGCTTTTTCTTTCGGATTGAGCTTTGTAGGAACATAGACATTCACCAAAATAATCTGGTTACCTTTGTCGTAACTGTTCAACTGCGGTATGCCTTTGCTGCGCAATGTAATTTTCGTTCCAGGCTGCGTACCGGCTTCTATCGAAATGACCGTATCGCCTTCCAATGTCGGCACCGTTACGTCGCCGCCAAGCGCTGCATCGGGATAACTGATGGTAAGCGTGTAAAAAATATCATTGCCCGAACGGGTGAAATAAGTGTGTTTTTTCTCTTCGATAATGATAAGCGCATCACCCGCATCGCCACCACGCCGACCGGCATTGCCCTGACCTCGAAGCGGAATATAGTTGCCTTCGCTTACTCCGGCAGGTATATTGACTTTAATCGTAGCCTCGCCTTTGGTGCGCCCCTCGCCTTCGCAGGTTTTGCAGGGGTCTTTCACAATTTGCCCCGAACCACCGCACGCTTGACAAGCCGAAACGTTGATAAACTGCCCAAACATGGAGCGAGAAACCTGACGAATTTCGCCCGTTCCGTTACACGTGCTGCACGTCGTCAAGCCCGTACCCGGCTTTGCGCCGGAACCGGTACAGGTGTCGCACTTTTGCATACGCTTGACGCGCACGGTTTTTTCTGCTCCTTTGGCAATTTCTTCCATCGTAAGGGGAACGCGAATTTTAAGATCAGCCCCACGCTCACCTGTCGGACGACGAGTGCCTCCGCGCCCTCTGGAACTACCCATATTATTGAATAGTTCGTCAAAGATACTTCCGCCACCGCCACCGCCTCCTGCGCCGCCAAAAATATCCCCAAAATGACTAAAAATATCGTTGATATTGGAATATTGCCCGAAGTCGGAACCGCCGCGCATACCCTGGTGACCAAACTGGTCATAGCGACTACGTTTTGTTTCATCGCTGAGAACTTCGTAGGCTTCGGTTGCTTCTTTGAATTTATCTTCAGCCTCTTTATTGTCGGGATTGCGGTCAGGATGATATTGCAAAGCAAGTTTGCGATATGCAGCTTTGATTTCATCTTTTGCTGACGATTTTGCAAGTCCTAGTATCTCGTAATAATCGCGTTTTGCCATAGTCTCTACTTCTCCTTTTATGTTGCGAACGTCTAATGCCGCTCTCCAATGTGGTGTAGTTATTCTGCGCTTGCGTTGGAATTACCTGTTGTTTCGAGATTTGTGCTAGCGGCATCTGTATTCGCCGATTGCGGCATACCTGCGGAAACAATCACCCGCGCATAACGCAAAACCTTATTCCCAAGCATGAAGCCGCGCTGGGCTTCTTGAAGAATCTGTCCTTCGGGTGCTTCCGAGGGCATTTGCATAAGTGCTTCGTGGAGATTAGTATCGAACTGCTCGCCGACCGTTGGCATCGGTACTACCCCGGCATCTTGAAAAGTTTGGAGCGTTTTGTTGAATACCAGTTCAACTCCGTCCAAAAGTGCCTTGTAGTCGGTGCTGTTTCTACCACTTTCTACCGCACGTTGCAAATCATCCAGTACAGGTAGAAGTTTCTGTAACAACTTGGTATTAGCATGAACAATGAGTTCCTGACGCTCCTGCTCGGTGCGACGACGGAAATTTTCGAGTTCAGCTACTTTGCGAAGTGAGATTTCGCGGAATTCATCGCGCTCACTGCGCAATTTCTCCAATTCTTCCATAGCGCTCAGTGTTGGTGAGGGTTGTGTAACTTCTTCGGATAGTATAGTTTCTTCGTGTGTTTGTGAAGATTTTTGGTTGCTCATCGTAAGTTCCTTTAACAATAATTCAACAAAACAGACTTTCTGGATAAACTTCGCTATGTCCACCCATACTGCGTCAACAGACGAAAAGCAGCTAAGATTATTTGTACCGAGCTATATCGAATGTGATACATTGCATAGACGCAGGGAATGGTCTAAGAGTTTCGCTACAAAAGCTGATTCGTCTGAATATACTGCATACCGTCCCATTGATAGAGTATTTTCGTTTTGCGGGTTTCTGAGCGAGTGTTTGTATTATTGTCTCCTGCATTCTTGCGTGTCTGGGTTCGCGTAACCAGAATGGAATAAAGGTCTTTACCCCACACCTTCATCGTCTCAATCGTCGCGCGGTCTTCGGAAACAGCGTCATATTCACTAGCGCTTGTATTTCCGGCACTGGTAGCTGTGCACACTTCAAAAATCGGCATCATTATATCGTTTTGCACACGAAATAGACAAAGCATGGTTGTTGTCTGTGGAGCTTCGTCCGAGCCTTGCGTTGCCGTCCACTCGAAGGCAAGAGCATATTCTTCGTCGGTAATTTGATATTTCTTCTGCTGCACACCGACAATATCAGCGTCAGCAAATTCCGGTTCGTAGGTAGTATGCGCCAAGACAGGATTTGTATTGGTGCTATCGCGGAAGGCAAAAATATCAAACAAACACTCATCGGCATTCCCGATTTTTTCACGTTTCACGACCGCCATATAGGTTTGTGCGTTCGCATTCAACTGCGTAACCTGTATATCGGTGACGGTAAAGATGCTTCTATCGTCCGGCTTAATTTCGTTTGAGTAGAGAGTTCTCACGAGGTCTGAAGGCACAAAACGTCCACAAATCTTTTCCGGAACTGCTTTTTCAAAAGCAAGAACAACGGTAGCCTCATTGATAGTGATACTTTGCGGAGCAGTCTGAGCAAACGACGAATTATTAGCTGTCTGATTATTCTGCACAGTTTGTATTGTACTACGCACGGCAGAACTATCAGCGAGTGCCATTTGCTTGGAAGTCGTTGAACAGCCATAGAACGCACAGGCAAATAAGCCGAGTACGCACACGTGGAGAAACGAGAAAGATTGATGGCGCATGGTTTTCCTTTCAGATATGGTTGCTACCAATCGACAAATATACGACATTACGCAACGACCTGAAAGGAGAAATTGTCCCCATATCAGAAAGCAAGGTCGTGAAGACAGCTAGAAACCTATCGCCATGTCATCACCCCGTGGGTCGGCTGCGCCTTCGAGCGAACCATCCGCACGACGCAAAATAACATCCAATTTGCCGATAGTCCCGATATTACGGAATGTATGACCTTTCTGCTGTAAGGCAGTTTCTACCTCGGTGGTGAATGTGCCATGCTCCACGCGAACAATATCCGGCACGTATTGGTGGTGAAAACGCTTCGTATTGACAGCTTGCTGTGCCGTCATGCTGTGGTCAATAATGTTGATGATTCCTTGCAAAACGCTCGTTGTGATAGTCGTGCCGCCCGGTGTGCCCAAGAGGAAACTGAGCTTGCCGTCTTTTTCCACAATCGTTGGGGTCATTGAGCTTAACATTCGCTTCCGTGCCTGAATTGCGTTTGCCTCGCCTCCTATCGCGCCGAACATATTTGGTGCGCCCGGCTTCACACTAAAATCATCCATTTCGTTGTTCATAAAGAAACCACCACCGTCCACCACCACTTTCGAGCCATAGCCGCCATTGAGCGTTGTGGTCAGCGCAACGGCATTGCCCTCTGGGTCAACGATTGAGAAATGTGTTGTCTGGTCGTTACTTCCGAAAGAGCGAACATCTTTGCCGTAGGTGATTTCCGTGGAAGGAGTTGCTTTGTCGGGAGAATAATTGCTCATGCGTGAACGGAGATATTGTTGGTCGAGCAAGCCCTTCATCGGAACGTTGTAAAAATCGGGGTCGCCAAGATATTCTGAACGGTCAGCATAAACACGGCGCTCTACCTCAATCATACAATGCGCAGTCTTTTCGCTGTTCACTCCCCACTCTTTCAGTGGTTGCGCCTCAAGTATGGTCAGCATTTGCAGCAATCCCACGCCGCCGGCAGAAGGCGGCGGCATGGTGATAATAGTATGCCCGCGATAGCTACCGCGCAAGGGAGTCCGCCACTTTGCTGAATAAGCATCCAAATCTTTTTGTGTGATAAAGCCGCCACCGCGCTTCATTTCTGCAACGAGCAACTCTGCTGTTTTGCCTTTGTAGAAGCCGTCGCGCCCTTTGTCTCTGATGCGCTCCAAGGTAGAAGCAAGGTCTTCTTGCACGAGTTTGTCTCCGGCTTTCCACGGGCTTTTGTTGGGTTTGAGAAAATATGTCTTGCCCGGATTGTAATACTCCAGCGACTCTCGCACCTCGTTCAAGCCTTCTGCTTCGCGCACGGTAAGGAATACGCCGTTGCGGGCAATGTCTATTGCGGGCTGCACGAGCGCTTTCCACGGAAGTTTGCCGTATTGCTTGTGCAATTTTACCATTGCATCTACCGTCCCGGGAACGCCCGAAGCCTTATGCCCAAATGTGCTGAGTCGGGGAATAACATTGCCCGCCGAATCCAAAAACATATCACGCGAAGCAAGCATGGGAGCGGCTTCGCGGAAATCCAAGGTAACAGTCTTTCCATTTGCCATCCGCGCTACAATGAATCCACCGCCGCTAATATTGCCCGCCACCGGAAACACCACCGCCAATGTGAGCTGCACAGCGACAGTCGCATCGAAAGCATTGCCCCCGTGCCGCAAAATCTCAGCGCCTACCTGCGAAGCAAGCGGATGTGCCGAAACGACCATTGCCTTATGCCCGAACACGCCTTCTTTGGTATATCCTTGAGGCGCTTGTGAAACAGCAGAATTTTGAGAAAAAGGATTTCGTTCCGGCTGCTGCCCCGAAAGTGTGGTAGCGGTAACAGCGCCGAGAATCAAGAAGGAAACCGATGCGCGGAAAATGGTGTTCATAGTGTCAGGTGAGAAAGAAATAAAAAAGTGCGCGGAATTGTCATCGTGAAAAGTTATAGTTTCACCGTCAAACCTGCTGAAATGAGATTGATGGTGCTGCGGTTGTAATCAATGCAAATCGCAACCGGTCCCAGATAATATGCCGCCCCAACGGTAAAACGAAACGAACTTGTCGGAATAGAAACGACCGCCGTTTGTGGAGATTCGTCGCCCGGATAGCCTGCGGCTTTGTCCACCACGTATCCGGTAATATTACCCGAAGCGTCTGTTTGCGCCTTGAGCAGACCTAATTGCGCTTGAATCTCAAAGGGAATACTGAACGTGTAGCTGGCATTGATACCAAGAAAATCGTAAGCAGCACCGCCATAGAGCTCAAAGTCGCCCCAACGCTTGCTTGCGTGAAGATTGAGATTGAAGATATTGGCATCGGCGCGAAGTTTTGCACCCGTTACGCCAATAGTATTGGTGAGCGTGGTGTTTTGATACACGCCTTGCAGAGCCAGTTCCAAAGGCGCATCCTTCCAATACTGCGAAAGACTATGCTTCAAGCCCACTGCCCAAAAACCAAAATTTCCAATGTTGTTTCCCCAGTTCAGTTGTGGCAGAAAGCGCACCAATAGTTCTGTTCCGGCGAAAGAACCAATTTCTACTTGAGGTACGGCAAGCGGTAGCCATGTGAGGTTTTGACCGCTCGGAAGCGGGAAGTCATTCGGAAGCCGCTCAATCGCCGGCAGAATAGACTGACGAACTGATGCCGGCACGAGTGCGAGCGGGTCGCCGGCTGCAGGGCTGGTGAGGCGTTGACGAAAATACGTTTTGGGTAAGGCAAAGCGCTGTTGGATATTGCCGAAAAAAGTCGAAGAAGCTCCCGGAAGCTGAATTTGTCCGTCGCGGATGCCGTCGTTAATCACCACGCGGAGCGCATAGCTCGCCAAGCCCGCAGTATCGCGTATTTGCACCGATGGCAGAAGTGTGACATACTCTCCGAGCTTGTTCAAATCCAATTCCGCACGGGGAACCTGTGGAGAAAACGTAAACTGGTCGGGATTCACAAATCCAGCCATACCGTGAATGCCGACGCGGACGTAAAAACCATTCTTTCTTGCCACTTCTGCGGTGTGATAGAAACGCGAATTGGTCATGGAATTGAGCAATTGCACTAGCGGATTCAAATACGGAACACTATTGAGGCGGAAGAGTTCGCCACCAAAGTCGCGTACAACCGCCACTGTGAGCGGGTCTGCCTTTTGCTGTGCAGTAAGGCGATTCGATGAGAAACCAATAAGAGAAAGCACCAAAGCGCATACAATAGTGCTGCGGCGAAGGGAACGACAAAAGAATTGCGGCATAGCAAATTGGGTAAAAAAGAAGGTGATTCCTGCATCACGAAGGAAAACTCTCTGAAAATACACAAATTCGCGGGAAAACGCAGGTGAATTTTTCGTGTTTTTGCGCTATCTTGATGGGGATGTTTTTTTGACACGGATTGAAGAGGATTGCACAGATTACACGGATTCCTTGTGTTTGTACTATCTTTACCAAAGCGTTTGTCTGTTTTTCCCACTGGTGATTTTTATACCACTATGATTTCCACGACTGAAGCTATTATTCTGAAATCGCTCAAATACCGAGATTCTAGCAAGATTCTGACGGTCTATTCGGCGGAATTTGGACGCTGCTCGCTTGTTGCCAATGGTGCGCGGAAGGCGAAAAACAAGTTTGGAAGCGCTCTTGAGCCGATGTCATGCAGCACACTTACTTTTTACAAGCACAGAGGTAAAGATTTGCATACGCTTTCCAACGCCGAAATATCTGTGCCGTTGCGGAATCTGATGGACTCGTTCGACCGCATCACCGCAGGCTTGGCTGTTTGCGAAATTGTCTATGCCTCGCAAGTGCATGAAGAGCAGAACCTCGCTATTTTCGACCTGCTGCGGCGCACACTCGTAGCGCTCAACGCAAGCGAACGCAACGAACAGACGCTTGTGCTTTGGTTTCAGGCGCATTATGCCACATTGCTGGGATTCCGCCTCACTCCCGATATTTGTGCGGCGAGCGGTAGCGCTGTCCACGTCTCCGATGCGCCTGTCTTCACGATTTCGCTTGCTGATGGAGCGCCCTATTCACCGTCGTATGCTGCCATTAATACTGGTTTTCAGATGGATGCCGGCAGCCTTGCTGTTTTGCAGCGCTTGATGGTGATTCCGGCGGAACAAGTGTCTATGCTGGCGCTATCGGAGCGTCAGCAATCGCAACTTGGAGATTTTTTTGCAATGTACTACCAATTTCACCTTGACCGCAACCTCAGCGACCGCACACGACGCTTTCTCCAAGCGGCGCAAAGTGAACGATAAGCAATTAGGAGTCTCAAAGTAAGTAATCACAAACCCTGAATCCAGCCGCAAGCCTCACGTGCTGCGTAGGAAATGACGATAGATGCTCCCGCACGTTTGAACGATGTCCATAGCTCAAGGTGAGCAGCACGGCGGTCTATCAGCCCCTCACGAGCAAGAAGTTCCACCGACGCATATTCTCCGCTGACGTGATAGACAGCAAGCGGTGCAAGCAAACGCTCACTCAAACGCGCTACAATGTCCAAATATGGAACGGCGGGCTTAACCATAATAATATCTGCACCTTCAGCAAGGTCGCGCTCTGCCGATGCCAACGCATCCGAAAGATTATAGGTCGAAAGTTGATAAGTGCTGCGTCCTTGAAGTTGCACAGTAGAGGATGGCCTGGACTTGCACACATCACGGAAGGGACCGTAAAACGCTGAGGCAAATTTGCTTGCATAACTCATCACTGCAACGTGGTCGTATTCGTTTGCATCTAACACGCTGCGAATGGCGTGTATTCTGCCGTCGCTCATATCGCTTGGCGCAATGCAGTCTGCTCCGGCTTCTGCCAAACGGAGCGCATATTCGGCCAGCGTCGTTACGGTTTCGTGATTGAGCAGCCTTGTGCCGTCAGCGCTGAGAATACCACAATGACCATGCTCGGTATAACTGCACAAGCAAAGGTCACACGCCAGCCAAACATCAGCATCAAACCTTTGTTTGACGGCTCGTACCACCGAAGCGGCAAAATCAAAATCCGCGTCGTGAGGATGGTGCGATTTTCCCGACGGCACAGGAAACAGAAGAAATTTTGTGACACCGGCAGCAATGTCGCGCTCTATGCTCGCTAATACGCTTTCCCGCGTCTCCGAGAACACACCGCTCATGCCTCGTGATTCCTTGCGCTCAGATAACGTTTCGTCAACAAAAAGCGGTTGGATAAAATCTCGATGGTCGAGCGAGAATGCTGCCGCAAGTTCACGGATATGGCTGTTTGCCCGCAAGCGGCGGTGTGTGGCGGGATAACGCTCGTTCAAAGCGTGTCGTGATGTTGGGTTCGCCATGTCAAGAATGTTTTGATGGTTGGAAAAAGTATCAGTTCTACGCCTTCTGCACGCAGCAAATCTGCCGTTTTTCCCGCGGGACAGATGTGAATTGAACCCTCAGGCAAGAACTCACGGCAAGCGTCATATTGTTCAAATCCCGTCCAAAAAAACGCATCTGCCGACTGAAGTGCCGTGCGTACACCTTCGCTCAGATTTGGGCGGAGCGTGTATGTGCCAAGCGCCTTTCGCCCGTCGGCTTTCCAACGCTCTGCCGATGCGGTATTGGTGAGAATGAGCGTTTCCTGCTTTCCCAGCCCGACAAGCGGCGAAGGCAGGACAGCATCAAGAAATTCCAAGCCAAAGCCGTCGGAAGAACCTTCCACCCAAACGCCGCGCCGCGCCAGTTCTATCCATGAGCGCGTTCCGGCTGTCCAGACACGCTTTTGGCGCAAAAGTTCCGGCCAAAGCTCTTCTTGCGGATGCTGCACAACGCGATGATTGCTCACGAAGACGGCTTGTTCGGTTATGGCGAGTTGGTGGGGAAAGGAGACGGGTTCGCGCACGAAAAAATCTTTCATAAAATCGGAAGCCGAAAAAAGGCGGCGACCGCTCAAAACCTTGTCTGAAGACTCATCCAGCGAAAAGCGTAGTTCCGTTACATCCGAGCCGTCTTTGTGCAATCCCGCCACCGCCAGCACCGAAACGCCACGATGCGAAAGATAAACACCGCCAAAACGCTGATGGCAGCCGCCCCCAAACTCACGCAATAATGCGCGTTCGCGGGCAACATTCTTTTCCAGAGCAGCATTACGCAAGCGCTCTACTACTTCGCAAGCACGACTGTTGGTGGCGAGTGCTTCTATCACGAGCGCTCCTTGTGCAGGCGCGGGAGTGCATTCCACAAGCGGCAGCAGCATGATTTTTAATCCCGCCAGCAACGATGATGTTTCGGTGTGCGTTTGGGGCGCTCTAAGCAAACGATTCAGCCCTGCTGCCGCCAGCACAATACCGTCAAATTCGCCCGCACGAAGTTTGTTCAAGCGCGTATCTACGTTACCACGAATAGATTCGCAGTGAATTTCCGTCACCTCGCGTCCTTCTACAATGGGAAGCAACTGCCGCAGAAGTGGCGGTACAAGCTCTTGTCGGCGCAGAGAGGACGTACCAAGCGTTATGGGCTTGCCATGTTTGATATTGTCAAGGACGGACGGCAAAAAAAGCACAACATCGCGCGGGTCGTCGCGTTGAAAAATTGCAGCATAAAATCGCAGGTCTTCAGCACGTTCCACACTCAAATCTTTGAGCGAGTGAACCGCAAGGTCGGCGTGTCCGTCAAGCAGCTGCTCGTCAATGCCTTTGGTAAAAAAATCACGCCCTTCCAGTTCATACAAGGGCGCAGAAAGCTGATGGTCGCCCGCCGAAGCAAGGGCAATCGTTTCAATGTTTATGGTCGGAAAGGCTTGCTGTATCTGCTGCGCAGCAATGTCAACCTGCACGCGGGCAAGCTCGGAGGCGCGAGAAACAAGACGAAGTGTGTCAGGAGCTGTGCTCATAGCAGCATATGGGTTTGATTCAAAATATCAAAGGGTGAATAATTTCTCATTCGGTCTCCCGCGAAGCAAGTGTTTCTGCCAGCGCTGAAGCTAGATGCCGCATGTGCTCTTCCGAATGACGCAGCGTGACGGTCAGGCGCAAACACTCTTCACCTTCGGGAACAGTCGGAAAATTGATTGGCTGCAAATATGCTCCGTATTCGTGCAAGAGTTTATCTGCAATAGCTTTACAACGTGCGGCATTGCCAATGAGAACACGTGTGATGTGCGAGGGATTATCGTCAAAATGGATAGTGTGCTCACGCAAGATACGGCGAAAAGAGCACACGTGCGCTTGATACGCCTCTTGCAAGCCACTTTGGGAGCGCACTTTTTCTACGCTAGTCAGCGTTGCGGCGCACACTGCGGGCGGTAAAGATGTCGTGAAAATAAAACTTGGCGCAAAACTGCGAACGTAGTCTATGAGAAGAGTGCGAGAAGCAATGTAGCCGCCAAGAGTGCCGAAGCCTTTCGCAAATGTGCCGTTTATCATATCCACCTGCCCCGCACAGCCCTGCTGCTCTATCAGACCCGCCCCACCGCGACCATAGACCCCGACGGCGTGTACTTCGTCCACATACGTCAGTGCGTTGTAGCGCTTGGCGAGGCGGATAAATTCTTGGATAGGCGCAACAGTCCCTGCCATAGAGTACAACGACTCGAAAGCAATGATTTTCGGGCGTTCAATCGGGAGTTCACTCAACAATGATTCCAAATGTTCGGCATCATTATGACGAAAAATCTGTTTATCGCATCGTGCTACTTTGATACCCTCAATCATGGACGCATGATTGCGTTCATCGGAAAGAATAATGCAACCCGGAAATGCTTTGCCTAGCGCTCCCAGCGCTCCAAGGTTCGCCATAAATGCACTACCAAAGACTAAGGCACTTTCTGTTCCGTGGAGATTTGCAAGGCTGGATTCAAGGCGGTTGTGATGAACGGTTGTGCCGGAGATATTGCGTGTCCCGCCAGCTCCTGCGCCACTTTCCTCAGCCACACGCACAAGCGATTGCAGAACGTCGGCATCCAAACTCATGCAAAGATAATCGTTAGAACACCAGTTTACCGCAGTTTTCTGATTTCCGTCAGCATTTTCAAAGGTAAATTCGGGAAAAGACTGAGCAGATTTCTGTACGTTCAGGAAATAGCGATAATTGCCGGTACGCTTGAGCGCGTCCAGATGTGAGCTTACAATTTTATCGTACATGGTATTATCGGGCATTGCATAATCCTTGGAACTGGCGATGTGAGCGGCGAAATATCATCGCTGAAAATTCCGGCAATTTTTCTCTTGATGTCTGCACCAAAAGCAAACTTTGTTCGTGATGTATCGTTAGATTGTGATTTGTGCTAATTTACAACATTCTACCATTTTTCGATGCTCTCCATTGTGAGCCGAGAAGCGTCAACATAGCGCAGAATCTCTTGCTCTTCCATTCACTTCCGGTGCGCCACGAACAGCATGAATAAACACTCCATAGAATGTTGTGCAAACCTCTGAAAAGTCGTAGTTTTGTGCAGTTCATTCTACTAGAATTACTTATGAAAAACACCGCATTTCCACGACACGCTAACGAGCGCGATCTTTCTGCCCGCGAACGCTCTATTCTTCAGGCGATTGTCCAGAATTTTATTCTGGATGCAACACCCGTAGGGTCGCGTAATCTCTCGAAATTTTTGCAGGAAGAACTCCATCTTAGCCCCGCAACGCTCCGCAATGCAATGGCTGACCTTGAAGAAATGGGGTTTATCGCGCAGCCACACACCTCTTCGGGGCGTGTTCCGACTGATAAAGGCTATCGGTATTATGTAGATTTGCTGATGAACATTGAGCATTTGCCCAAGCCCGAAATTGCTTCGATTCATCAAAATATTATGGCTGCCAAGCATCATGACGCTGCTCTCAAAGATGTATCAAAGATTTTGGGTTCGCTTTCGCGTTATTTGAGCGTTGTGCGGATGCCGCAGATTGCCCACGCCACTATTGCAAAAATTGAGTTATTTCTTTTGGCTTCCCACCGCCTTTTGGTTGTACTGACGCTAAATTCCGATATTGTACGGACGCTTTCGCTGGAGGCTTCATTTGAACTGGAGTCAGCGCAATGCGAAGAGTTAGCACGTGCTTTGAACGAACGTCTGGCAGGAAAGTCGCTTGATTTTATTCGCGCTAATCTTCAAAATCTTGTTAACGATGCCGAATTTGATAACCATGCGCTTATTCGGCTCTTTGTAGATTCGGCAGATTCGCTCTTGAGCGACCATATTGTCCCCGGCGGCGCGGTGCATATTGCCGGAGCGCAGCATCTTTTCGACCATCCTGAGTTCGAGTCTCCGTCTAGTGTTCGGAGTATTATTGAGCTTATCGAAAGCGAAGAAATTATTGTGCATCTGCTGGAAAATTCTGCCGCGCAGGAAGGCGCAGTCAGCATTGCCATTGGCAGCGAAATGGATTCTTCGCTTATGGGAGAATACAGCCTCCTGACCACCAAATACCGCTATGCGCCTGCTAATGCGGTCGGCACGATTGGGCTTATCGGTCCGAAACGGATGAATTATTCTCGATTGATTGCCATTATGCACTATGTCGCATCGGCATTGTCGCAGAATGAAGGGTAAACCGCTATTTCTTTCAATGAAAGGTTGTCTATGGAAACGTCTGATATTTCGATGCTTACCGAAGGGCGCACCGTCGTTCGCACTGGCGCTACGGTGGAAGAGTATATGATTTTTGAAGATACGACGGAAGTACGCCATGAATTTCACAATGGAGATATTACTATTATGCCCGGAGCCTCACCTTTTCACGAAAATTTAATCATCGAAATTGCTCTGATACTAAGAATGCAATTACGAAAGCCGGATTATACCATGTACAGTAGCGGTCTCAAAATCGCCGTACCGACCTACAATCGTATTCTTTACCCCGACATTAGCATTGTGCGCGGCGAACCTACCTTTATACAACATCATGGCTATCAACTCACTAATCCGACCGTGATTATTGAGATACTCTCGCCCAGCACTGCCGGATACGACCTTTCGGATAAATTCGACTATTACCGCAGTATTCCGTCACTGGAAGAAATTGCTTTTTTTGAGCAGCAAACGCCGTCAGCGCGTCTCTTCCGTCTTAATACGCAAGGACGGTGGGAATTGGTAGAGCCGGAAAACGGCTTGATAGAATTTGCCTCCGTACAAGCAGTCGTGAGCCTTGCAGAGATTTACTCGCCATCTCGTCCAACTAATCGGGAAGGAAATACGCCATGAATACAAGCACGACATTTCTGACCGATGAACGACGCATCATTCGCACAGGAGCAAGTGTGGCAGACTATCTTGCACTTGAAGAAATGGATAATGAAAAATACGAATTTCACAATGGAGAGGTAGTTTCTATGCCGGGCGGAACAAGCGAACATTCAGATTGCATTGCCACGTTGACAGCATTACTCTATTTTGTAATGCGGGCACAAGGAAATAGGCTCTTTACAAGCGATATGCGGGTAAATATCCCTACCTACAACCGTTTTGTCTATCCTGACGTAAGCATCGTGCGTGGTGAGCCGACATTTGCGGATGCAAAACGTACACAGCTCTTGAATCCGACGGTCATTATCGAAGTATTATCCGAAAGTACAGCGGATTACGACCGTTCAGAAAAATTTGAATACTACCGTAGTCTTGCCTCGTTGGAAGAAATTGCCTTTTTCGCTCAAGACCGTCCTCACGCTGAACTCTTTCGCAAAAATACCAACGGACGCTGGGAACTTATTGAAATAGAAAATGGCACTGTTGAATTTGCTTCCGTGCAAGCAACCGTAAGCCTTGCAGAGATTTATCCATCAAACCGCTAGAAGAACGAGCGTTTTGTGGAGCTGTATCGCCGTCAGAATGGCGGCTGGATGATGTTCGATATTGCTGATTCGGGTGCGGTGCTGTACCTCGAATCTGTACGAGCATCCATTTCTCTCGATGACCTTTATACTTGATGGCATGTCGCTTTCAAGCGATAGTTCTCAAAAAATTGTGTGTTCCATTTTTCTTTTTTTGAATGACCATGAAAACTTCTTCTCCAACCACCTCGACCAATGCCCAAAAAACTGCTTCAAACGGACATTCCGCTAATGGAAACTCCGCCACTGGCAATGGTCATGCGCCAAAAAGTGCAGCCATGCTGGAATTAGAGGCATTATACGAAAAATGCAAGCAACAACTTCACCATGAAACCGCACAAGCACTATCGGCGTGGCAATTAAAAAAAGAAAGCTACCGCACACCGCACTACACCTATTCTGTGCGCGGCAAAGAAATCAAGGTGGAGAATTTCACGGAATCCCTTTCGCACCGGCAGATACCGAAAATTGGTGTTCCGCAGTTTGATGACTACGGCGAGGTCGTGCGGTGGAGCATGACGGAAAATTTTCCGGGTGAATTTCCCTACACTGCCGGAATTTATCCCTTCAAGCGTGAGGGCGAAGACCCGACGCGGATGTTTGCGGGCGAAGGCGCACCGGAGCGCACGAATAAACGTTTTCATTATCTTTCGGCAGGAATGCCCGCAGCCCGCCTTTCGACTGCCTTTGACAGCGTTACGCTCTACGGCGAAGACCCCGATGAACGTCCCGACATTTACGGAAAAATCGGCAATTCCGGCGTTTCGATTGCCACGCTGGACGACGCAAAGAAGCTCTATTCCGGCTTTGACCTCTGCAAGCCTTCCACAAGCGTTTCGATGACCATCAACGGACCCGCACCGATGCTGCTTGCCTTCTTTATGAACGCGGCTATTGACCAGCAATGCGAAAAATATATCCGAGCAAACGGCTTGGAAGCTGAGGTGAAAGCGAAAATTGCAGCAAAGTATGCTGCTCAAGGAGCTGAAGCTCCTTGCTACAACGGCGTACTTCCCGAAAGTAATGACGGACTAGGCTTGATGCTGCTTGGCGTTACGGGTGCGGATGTACTTCCGCAGGACGTGTATGAAACCATCAAAGCCGATACCCTCAAACAAGTGCGCGGCACGGTGCAAGCCGATATTTTGAAAGAAGACCAAGCGCAGAATACGTGTATTTTTTCGACGGAGTTCGCGCTGCGCATGATGGGCGACATTCAGCAGTATTTCATTGACGAAAAAGTGCGAAATTTTTACTCCGTTTCGATTTCGGGTTACCATATCGCCGAAGCGGGCGCAAATCCTATTTCGCAGCTTGCTTTTACGCTTTCCAACGGCTTTACGTTTGTAGAGTATTACCTTTCGCGCGGCATGAAGATTGATGATTTTGCGCCGAATTTGTC
>JANYDO010000380.1 GCA_025363605.1 Candidatus Kapaibacterium sp. | reverse complement strand
TTTGTTATTTCAAGAAAGGAAGGTGAAGAATGACCATAAGAGACAAAAACCTCAAAAAAGGAACCGCTATGCAAACAATGGAAAAAGTATTGCTTACTAAGTTCATCCGTGAAGTAGAAAAGGAAGCTGAGGAAGCTATGCTCAAGCCACCCCACAAGCTAGAAGGACAGCACTACGCAGCCATGAAGCGTGTAGCTAGGCGTATGGGCATTGAACTGTGGGAGGATACACAATGAAATGGTTCTGGGCAATATCAATGCTCTGCTTTGCCTTTATCCATTTAGTGCAAGGTATCATAGACGACCGCATAGAATATAAAACCTTCCATGCTGTGTGGTTCTGGGGATTCCTGTGGTCTGCGTATATCAATAAACCAAAGGAGGATAAGCAATGAGACAATACAAAAAAGAATCACACCAATTAAAAGGAGTACACCATGACTGACGCAATAGAACAAGAATACTCACCAGCTAAAGAATACCTTGAGCTTATGACACGACAAGGCATAGCTGCTGTTGATACTGAGACAGGCGATATTATCAATGCGTTTGACCCTGATGTTTCTGTTTATAATAAGGCTGAACCCGTTGCCTTTCTTCTTGATACTCTTACTATGCAAGAAGAAGCATATAAAAAGAGAGAAGTATGCTTACGGGAGAAAAGAGAACGAGTAGTCCTTCTCAAAGAACGTATAAGGGAAGCATTCAAAGACCAAATGCTCAAGGAAGGCGTTGACAAAGTTAAGACCCTAGAGACTAGCTTCTACTTTATGCGCAAGTCCAAACTTATCTATCACATAGAAGACATCAAAGAGGAGTTCTGTGAGGTAGAAATCAAAGGTAGAATGGATGGAGTAACAGCACAAAAGTTTATCATTGAGAACCCTTCTATCAAAGCAGAACTCATCAAGAAGAAACCACTGGAAGAGTACATTCCTTACCTCCAAGAACAAGGCATAGTCCGCCAAACAACAGACACCATTCTCTGTAAGAGGTGAGACTATGGCAGGTCATATTCGATTGCCTTGCTTATTACAATCGTTACGCGCAACCCACTTTGGCTCGTCGGGATGCTGCTTTTTTACCCGGCATACTGGCTATGGGAACAGGATAGATTTTGGGATGGCTTCTGGATGTTTTGGATAGCGGTGGTAATAGATGCGCTATGGTTACGGCTATAAACGCACGACGGGCGCAGACTTCCTCCAATCTACGCCCGTCCCCGTTTTCGTGCGAATTTTGTACTATCGCTTGCTAAATTCCTTCCAAACGTCTGCCGGATAATCCGCTTTTTCCGGTTCAAATGGCGTGTCAGGTGTACCCATAAAATTTTTGTCAGGTAGTACGCCGTCGTAATCATCCCCGCTCTCAATATCGCCACCGTACCGCTCAAGTTCGCGGTCGTTTAATGCTACAACACGTGAACGGCATCGAAAATGGCGTGGTGGGTAATTGTTCGACCAAAATCCGTCGTCATAGCGGAAAATTTTTCCGTCTAAATCCCTGCACCCTGCCGTGGTGGAAGCATCTGCAACTGCTACAAATTGCCAGTACGGTTTACGTTCGCCTAGGCGCACCTGTTCCCGATACCGCGCTGCCATAAACGCCGATTGCAGGTTTGTTCGGTAAATTGTCTCAAAACGGCTGCGTGGCAAAACGGCGCTAATAAGCCCGTCGGCGCTCATTGCCGCTTGAAATTCCTCGAATGATTGCCCCTCTGCCAGTGCCTTTTCCACCAGCCCGCGAATTGCAACCAGAGTATCCATTTGCATCACGCCCGCTACGGTAAAGACCAAACGGAACACATCAGCCGAAATATCTTTGAATGACGCATAAATAGCTGATGTTTTCCCGAAAAGAAACTCAAGCGCTTTCTCCGGTGCCATCTCAAAAGCCAGCGCAATCCGCGCAGGAGTAATTGGCGGCACATCATCGGCAAAATTAAGCGGCAATTGCGCTGCAAAGTCTGCTGCCGCCTCGTCTTCTATCGTTTTTGTGCCAAGCCCGCCCGTCACCGCTAATTGCGCTACTAATCGTGCCGAAAACCGCTTTGTGTCCATATCCCCAAACGTGCGTATTAGCCCCTTTTGCACCTCGTCGAATGACGTTGCGCGTTTCATCAGTTTTACCACAGGTGCAAGCACGTCGGCGGCTTGTTGCCGATATTCGGCGGTGCTGGTTTTCGCTACGACGGTTTCGATAGCTGTTTGCACAGCATCGGCGTTGATTGTCGTATCGGCAAAGTCCGCTGTTGCAGGGCTTCCCTCTGGGTGGACGTTGTCCACCGTTGCTACTGGTGGCATTGGCGCTGCGTCGGC
>JANYDO010000386.1 GCA_025363605.1 Candidatus Kapaibacterium sp. | reverse complement strand
CCCACTTCGCAAGCAAATTCAACCTTTCAACTCTCTGAAAAAACGCTCATTCTCGCAGACGGCGCACAAACGGAGTCCGACGCGAACGTATTCAACGAATTTCTTTCGGCACATTTTGGTTTTCGTTTGAGTGTGAAGCGTGCGGCAGCATCACAAAAATCATCGGCAGCCTCGGTTATCCGCCTTCTGACAAGTAAAATTGAGACAGGTAAAAGTGCAGCAGATAAACAAACTGCCACTGCCCACAAAGACGCTTACACGCTCAGTATTGGAGAAAAAGAAATTACGATTACGGGCAATAATGCCGGCGTATTTTATGGTTTGCAAAGCCTTTTACAATTACTACCTGCAAGCCAGCCCCAAAACCAAGCATTGAGCAAAAGCACGAAGACCTTTGCATTACCCACGTGTATTGTAGAGGATTATCCTCGCTTCGGATGGCGCGGAATGCACCTTGATGTATCGCGTCATTTCTTTCCAAAGGAGTTTGTCAAAAAATATATTGACTACCTTGCGCTGTATAAGATGAACGTTTTTCACTGGCATTTGACCGATGATCAAGGCTGGCGGTTGGAAATCAAGAAATACCCCAAACTGACCAGCGTCGGCGGATACCGCAAAGGTACGCTCATCGGGCATTACACCGAAAAACCCGTTCGGTATGATTCCATTCGTTACGGCGGCTATTACACTCAAGCCGATGCCCGCGAAGTGGTTGAATATGCTCGTAAGCGGCACATCACCGTCGTTCCCGAAATCGAAATGCCCGGACACGCTTCGGCTGCCGTCACTGCGTATCCTGAACTTGCCAGTACATCGGGACCGTTTGAAGTCATTCAAAACTGGGGCGTTTTTCCTGATGTGTTTTGCCCGAAAGAAGAAACATTCCAATTTTTGCAGAACGTTTTGGCAGAAGTCATTGCCATTTTCCCCAGCAAATACATTCACATCGGCGGCGATGAATGTCCGAAAGACCGTTGGAAAGAATCAGCATTTTGCCAAGCGCTCATCAAAAAGCAAGGACTGAAAGACGAACACGAATTGCAAAGCTACTTCATACAACGCATCGAAAAATTTGTGAACGGCAAAGGTCGGCAAATTATCGGCTGGGACGAAATTTTAGAAGGCGGACTTGCGCCGAATGCAGCCGTGATGTCGTGGCGTGGCGAAAAAGGCGGTATCGAAGCGGCAAAGCAGCACCATCCGGTGGTGATGTCGCCGACCAACACTGTCTATTTCGACTATTACCAATCCAAAAAGCCCGGCGAACCAGTTGCTATCGGTGGCTTCATTCCGTTGGATTCGGTCTATCGCTACGAACCTCTTCCGAAAGAACTCGCCGCCGCCGAGCAGCAATACATCATCGGCGCACAAGCAAATCTTTGGACGGAATATATCGCCACGCCCGACAAAGTAGAATATATGCTTTTGCCACGCCTTTGTGCGCTTGCCGAAGTTGTCTGGACACCGCCCGAACAAAAAAATTATGACGCTTTTATGGAACGCTTGAAGCAGCACACTCGATTGCTGGATGCAATGAAGGTTAATTATTCTAAATCTGCTTGGTAAAATATGCTGCAAGCCGCATCACTCATTCGCCCCCTTGAATCTGCTTGGTAAAATATGCTGCAAGCCGCATCACTCATTCGCCCCCTTCTTGAAAAAGGGGGAACGGGGGATTTACCACAAGCCGCACTGCACCGTTACGAGACTGTTTTTGAGAATGTAGCACTTCTGTCTTGATAAAGCGGGTAGCGAACGCAGTAACGAGGGATTTTTCACAAGACCCATCGGTACTTAAATCCCCCGTTCCCCCTTTTTCAAGAGGGGGCGAATGAGTGAAACCAACTATATTTTCAGTAGAATTTTGTGAACAATGTTGAAAAACCACTCCACTTTTGGTTATGAAAGTACAGAACGTCGTTATTGAAGTATGCGCAAATTCTCTCGAATCTGCCATTGCTGCCCAAGCAGGCACGGCAAACAGAATAGAACTCTGCGATAATTTAGGCGAAGGCGGCACTACGCCCAGCTATGGCGCTATCAGCGTTGCTCGCAAACTTTTGGACATTGACATCAACGTCATCATCCGGCCACGCGGCGGAGACTTTTTGTACTCCGATACCGAATTTGAGGTGATGAAAGCTGACATGACGATGTGCAAAGAACTTGGCGTTCACGGTGTCGTGCTGGGAATACTCTTGCCCGACGGCAGAGTAGATGTGGCGCGTTGCCGCGAACTCATCGCACTGGCGGACGGGATGTCGGTAACGTTCCATCGCGCTTTCGATATGACCGCCGACCCGCGCCAAGCATTGGAAGATATTATTGAACTTGGCTGCGAACGCTTGCTGAGTTCGGGACAAGAGCGCACGGCGCAGCACGGCGCAAAGCTTCTTGCAGAACTTACCCGGCAAGCGAACGACCGCATTATCATCATGCCGGGCGGCGGCGTAAGCGAAACCAACGTAGCGCAGATTCTCCGCCAAACAAACGCCCGCGAGTTCCACGTCTCAGGCAGAGTCAAACGCGAAAGCCGCATGGTCTTCCGCAACGAAGATGTTTCGATGGGAAGCGCCGAAGGCATGGAATATGCGCTCTCCTTCACCGACAGCGCACGAGTTCGCGCTATTCGGATGCTGGCGGAAGAAGCACATAATGTGCCACTCACGTATAATTGAAATCGCAAATAGACTTCTCTTGTAGCTAGTCTTTGCACACAAGCCCTGAAAGCCGCACAAATGCTGACCTTAATCAACCCCCTTGATAAAGAAGGGGGCGGCGAACGCAGTGAGCGGGGGATTTGTCGAAAACAGTTTTCAAATGTTAATCCCCCGTTCCCCCTTTGTCAAGGGGGCGAATGAGAATAAAAACTAAATTCTTGCGCCCGCATTCCAACACTGTATCGTTATCGTCCCACTACTTTGGAGAACATATGAAAACATCATCGTTATCACTTGCCAGCACAGAAAAACATTATCCCGAAAAACTCCCAACGCATATTTTTTCTGATTCTCTCGTCGCGTCCAAAGCCGTTGCGCACGAGATTGGAGAAGCTATTCGTGCAGCAGCAGCGCAAAAGAAAATGGTTGTGCTGGGTCTGGCGACGGGTTCGACTCCTATCAAAGTCTATGATGAACTCGTGCGCTTGCACAAAGAAGAACAGCTTAGTTTCAAAAATGTCATCACCTTCAATCTCGACGAGTATTACCAAATGCAGCCCGACAGCCAGCAAAGCTATGCGCGGTTTATGAAGGAACATTTGTTTGACTACATTGACATTCTGCCGGAAAATATTTACATTCCCGACGGCACGATTGCGAAAGATGCCGTGAACGACTATTGCAGGAAGTACGAGCAACAAATTCGTGAAGCAGGCGGTATTGATATTCAAATTCTGGGCATCGGACGCACGGGACACATTGGTTTCAACGAACCCGGCTCGCGGCGGGATTCGCTCACGCGGCTCATCACGCTCGACCGCATGACCCGCAACGACGCGGCGAGTGATTTTTACAGCGAGCAATATGTTCCGCGCCATGCTATCACGATGGGAGTCGGTACGATTTTGTCTGCGCGGCGTGTTATCCTCATGGCGTGGGGCGAAGGAAAAGCGGGCATCGTTCGCAAAACCGTCGAAGGTGACATCACGGATTTGATTCCGGCGACGTTTTTGCAAGAACATCCAAACGTCGCAATCGTTCTGGACGACGCTTCGGCAGCCGAGTTGACGTGCATCAAAACACCGTGGTTGCTTGGTCCCTGCGAGTGGACACCGAAACGCATCCGCCTTGCGGTGGTATGGCTCTGCCAAACAGTTAATAAACCCATTCTGAAACTCACGGACGAAGATTACAACGAACACGGTATGGCGGATTTACGCACCGAATTTGAAAGTGCGTACAGCATCAATATCGGTGTCTTCAACGAATTGCAGCACACCATCACGGGCTGGCCCGGCGGCAAACCTGAAGCCGACGACAAACACCGTCCCGAACGCGCCACGCCATACCCGAAACGCGCGATTATTTTTAGCCCGCATCCCGACGATGATGTAATTTCGATGGGCGGCACGTTTATTCGCCTTGTTGACCAAGGACACGATGTTCACGTAGCATACCAAACCTCCGGCAATATCGCCGTTCACGACGACGATGCTATTCGCTTCGCAGATTTTGTGGCAGATTTCAATGAATTTTTCCAAATTGGCAGCGTTCAAGCCGAGCAACTGTACAGCAACGTCCGTGACGCGATTGTAACCAAAAAACCCGCCGAAGTAGATGCAAAAGCGGTTCAGATGATAAAAGGATTGATTCGTCGCGGTGAAGCGAAGGCAGGATGCCGATACGTGGGTATTCCCGACAGCAATGCGCATTTTTTGGATATGCCGTTTTATGAAACGGGGCGCGTAAAAAAGAAACCGCTTTCTGATGAGGATATTCAGATTATTGTCAATTTGCTTCAAGAAATCAAGCCACATCAAATCTACGCCGCAGGCGACCTTTCCGACCCACACGGAACGCACCGCGTGTGCCTCGCCGCAATTTTCCAAGCCATTGAGCGCTTGAAGCATGAAGACTGGATGCGCGATTGTTACGTCTGGCTCTACCGTGGCGCATGGCAGGAATGGCGCATTGACGAAATCGAAATGGCAGTACCGCTTTCTCCGCGCGAACTTCAACGCAAAAAAACGGCAATCTTCAAGCATCAATCTCAAAAAGACAGCGCTGTTTTTCCCGGCTCCGACCCCCGCGAATTTTGGCAACGTGCCGAAGATCGCAACCGCGCAACCGCAAAACTCTACGATAAACTTGGACTCGCCGAGTACGAAGCAATGGAGGCGTTTGTTCGGTATCATTTTTAAGAAACATAGGACTTTCGCAAAGCAACCTTTTTTCTGTCATTCCGACGCAGGTCGGAATCTATCGGCACTGTGAAAGCGGTAATGGATACCGACCTGCGTCGGTATGACAGAGGTGATTTGCGAAAGTCCTAAAACAAACAAACTATGTACCATCGCACCGCACTTGCGCTTTTTGTCTGCTCTGCACTGCTTATGCTTGCCTCTGTGAACACATATTCCGGCGCACAAACGATGTCGTTGGATGGCGGTGCATGGCAATTCCGAAAATTAGGTGATGCGGCATGGCTCCCTGCCCAAGTGCCGGGAATGGTACACCTTGATTTACTGCGCAATAACAAAATCCCCGACCCATTTTACGGCACAAACGAAGGGCGTTTGCAATGGATTGATAGCGTGGATTGGGAATACCGCACACAGTTTCTATGCGACTCGGCGCTTTTGCGTCATTCTAGCATTGAGCTTGTTTTTGAAGGGCTTGATACGTTTGCGGCGGTCTATGTGAATGATTCGCTCGTTCTTCGCGCTGACAATATGTTTCGCTCATGGCGTGTGGACTGCAAGCGCATTGCAAAAAACGGACGCAATGAACTTCGCATTGTGTTTGCTTCTGCCGTGCGTCGCGCGCGCGAGTTGAGCAAAAATATCCGACTCACGCTGCCGGGCGATGAAAAAGTATTTACTCGCAAAGCACAATACCAGTTCGGTTGGGATTGGGGACCACGCTTTGTTTCGTGCGGCGTGTGGCGGTCGGTACGGATTGAAGCATGGAACGATATACGCTTGGAATCCGTTGCTCTTCGTCAAGAATCGCTGAACGAACACGCGGCACATCTCCGAGCAGAATTTGAGGTAAACGTTCAATCCGAAGGCACATATATTTTTCGTGTGCAAAGCAAAAGTGCTGGAAGTAAAAATGCTGAAGGGCGTTTACAAACAATCGTCAGTTCACGCCGTGAAAGCCTCAAACGCGGCATACAAACCGTGAGCGTAGATTGGGTTATTCCCAAGCCCGAACTCTGGTGGTCGAATGGTCTGGGCAAACCGCATTTGTACACATTTGTTTGCGACGTGCTGCAAGATGGCAAGGAGAATGAAAATCAGAGTGAAATTCTTGACAGCACAACCGTTTCCATCGGACTACGAACAATCAAGATTGTACAACGTCCTGATTCCGCGGGTATAGGTTTTGCCATCGAACTCAACGGGCAGCCTGTTTTTATGAAAGGCGCAAATTATATTCCGCCCGATATTTTTCTGCCACGCGTGACGCACGAAACCTACAAGCGCATCGTGCAGGATGCTGCGGCGGCAAATATGAATATGCTCCGCGTTTGGGGCGGTGGTTCTTACGAAGCCGATGATTTCTACACGCTCTGCGACGAACATGGCATTTTGATTTGGCAAGATTTTATGTTCGCTTGCGCCATGTATCCGGGCGACTCCGCGTTTGTAGAGAATGTTCGCCGCGAAGCCGTTGATAACGTCAAGCGCTTGCGGAATCATCCGTGCATTGCGCTGTGGTGCGGCAACAATGAAATTGACGAAGGCTGGCAAAATTGGGGTTGGCAAAAACAATTCAATTATTCTGCAAAAGATTCTTCCACCGTTTGGCATTGGTACGAAACGGTTTTTCACAAAGTTTTGCCGGATGTTATTGCGCATTATGACGACGTAAGATTTTACTGGCGTTCCTCGCCACAATTTGGCTGGGGACGCAAAGAAAGTCTCACGCACGGCGACGCACATTACTGGGGCGTGTGGTGGGGCTTAGAGCCGTTTTCGATGTACGAAAAAAAGGTAGGACGTTTTATGAGCGAATACGGTATGCAGTCGCTCCCTGCCCTTCCAACGATTGCGGCAATTGCTCCGCCGCCCGAACAGCATCTTACTTCCGCAACGATGAAAGTCCACCAGAAGCACCCCACAGGGTACGAAAACATCCAGCAGTATCTTGAGCGCGATTACAAACAGCCGAAAAATTTTGAGCAATATGTTTACGTAAGCCAGCTTTTGCAAGCGCGAGGCATCACAACGGCAATCGAGGCACATCGCCGCGCAATGCCGTATTGTATGGGAACGCTGTACTGGCAGTTGAACGATTGCTGGCAAGTGTCGTCGTGGTCGAGTGTGGATTATGCAGGTCGCTGGAAAGCTCTTCATTATGCAGTGAAAGAACTTTACGGCAATCTTTTGTTTTCGGTGCAGCGTACGCAAGAACGCACAGGCAACGGCTTTGCAATTCATCTTGTCTCCGATATTCCTCACGACACTCGTGGTACACTCGAACTGCAACTTCGCTCGTTTGATGGCAAAGTGTTGTGGTCGAAATCACAAACGATAACAGCCAAGGCAAATACCGCTCAGATATACGCACGGGTACTTGATTCCGAATTGCCGAAAGTGAACGCCACAGAATCGGTACTGGTAGTGCGTCTCAAGAATGGAGCGCAAACGCTTGCCGAAAAACTACACTATTTCGTTTCGCCGAAAGACTTGAAACTCACGCCTCACACGATAGACTACACGCTTACCTCCTCGCCTGCGGGACAATTCCTGACGCTGCGCTCCAACACACTTGCGAAAAATGTATTCCTTCAGCTTCGCGGCGAAGGAGCGAATCGAGCCGACGATGTGCGCTTCAGCACAAATTTTTTCGATGTGCTTCCGGGCGAAACCAAAATTGTGCGGATTGAATCCGAAAAGCCGTTTGCCGTTACTAAAGAGCAGATTCTTCTTCAATCGCTGATTAATTCGTATTGAGGAAAACATAAGCAAATGGACGGTGATTCTTGGAACACAGACAAGAGTGTCTGTGCTACGCATAAAATCTAGCTTCCCGTAGCACAGACATTACTGTCTGTGTAAAGATGCGTTTTTGCAAAAGCTCTAAAAAACGTAATCCAAACCCGAACACTCCTTCTTCACCCCACAAACCATTCCCGACTATGGCAAGTCTTCCCACAAGCGGATATGAAACAGAAGTTTCATCGAACAACAACAGTACGCAAGACAACGGCACGAAGTACACGGCTGCTTTTGGAGCGCTCACGATGCTCTTCTTTATGTGGGGCTTTATTACGAATCTGAACGATATTTTAGTGCCGCACTTGAAAGGCGTTTTCGATTTGAGTTTTGTGCAGGCGGCGTTGATTCAGTTTGCGTTTTTCACAGCATACTTCGTGATGGCGATTCCTGCGGGCAAAGTCATTGCCCGGTTTGGCTATAAGCAAGCCATTGTTATCGGGCTGTCGGTTTCGGCACTGGGTGCATTGCTTTTTTATCCGGCGGCGGTACTGCCGTCATATAGCGTTTTTCTCACGGGACTCTTCACGCTTGCTTCCGGCTTCACGCTGTTGCAGGTAGCAGCAAATCCCTACATTTCTGTTCTGGGCAAACCTGAATTTGCCGCAAGTCGCCTCAATCTTGCGGGCGGCTTTAATTCCTTGGGCGCGACTATTGCGCCACGTGTGGGCGGACTACTCATTCTCTCAGCCGTGACGCTTTCGCAAGCACAGATATACGTCCTGCCTGCCGCCGAGCAAGCTGCGTACCGACTCGCAGAGGCATCGTCGGTCAAATTGCCGTATCTTGTTTTGACGGGACTTCTGCTTGCCTTAGCCCTTGCCTTTGCTCTTTTCAAATTACCGACCGTGAAAGCTATCGGCGACCACGAGGGCGAACAAGGGCATTTACTGGATGCGCTCAAGCACCGTCAGTTGCGGCTTGGGGCAATCGGAATTTTTATGTACGTGGGCGCTGAGGTCACGATTGGCAGTTTTTTGGTAAGCTACATCGGTTTGCCGGAAATCGCGGGACTGAAAGAAGCCTCGGCAGCCGTGTATGTGTCGTACTACTGGATGAACGCAATGATTGGCCGTTTCATCGGCGCGGCGGTACTGCAAAAAGCAAAGATTTCTCCGCAACGTTTGCTCGTTATTTTTGCGCTCATTGCCGCAGCGCTCTCGGCGGCGGGTTGGCTTGGCAATGGTGCGTGGGCAATGTGGGCACTCGTTGCGGTGAACTTTTTCAACTCCATTATGTGGCCCAATATTTTCACCTTGTCCATTCGTGATTTGGGGAAGCAAACAAATCACGGCTCCAGTATTTTGATTATGATGATCGTTGGCGGAGCGGTCGTGCCGCTTGCGCAAGGCAAACTTGCCGATATGATGGGCTTGCATACGTCATTTTTTCTACCGATTTTGTGCTACGCGTATATTGTCTTTTATGGCTGGAACGGATGGAAACAAAGCAAAAATCTTGCTTGACAGAGCAACACCACACATACACACTTTTTTCAACAGCATGAGCAACAATCATTTTTCGCGGCGAACGTTTCTGCAATCATCACTTGCAGCACTTGCCCTTCCCCACACTGTACTTGCAAACGGGCACGAGACAAACCGAACAGAACATTTTGAAACAAGCACGCTTACTGCTCCACCAACAAAACCGATTATTCTGACGACGTGGGATCCAAACGTTCCTGCAAATAAAGCTGCGGCTGCCGTTCTGGAGCGCGGCGGACGGGCGTTGGATGCAATCGAGCAAGGTGTGCGCGTCACCGAAGCCGACCCCAAGGATACGAGCGTGGGCTACGGCGGTATGCCGGACAGAGATGGCAAAGTAACACTTGATGCTTCGATTATGGACGAGTTCGGGAATTGCGGTTCGGTGGCAGCGTTGGAACATATCATGCACCCTATTTCGGTCGCGCGGCGGGTGATGGAGAAAACGCAACACGTGATGCTTGCCGGCGACGGTGCGCTCGCTTTTGCTCTCAAAGAAGGTTTCAAGCGGGAAAATTTGCTCACACCGTACGCAAAATCTGAGTGGAAAAATTGGCTCAAAGAGCAAAGCCAGAAAGCACAAGACCAGAAAAAGAAATTAGAACCGCCGCACATTGACAAAAGCAATCACGATACGATTGGGATGTTGGCGCTGGACACGCACGGAAACCTTTCGGGGGCGTGTTCGACAAGCGGCTGGGCGTTCAAGTTGCACGGGCGTGTAGGAGATTCGCCCATCATCGGTGCGGGGCTATACGTAGATAACGAAGTCGGCGCAGCAACATCATCGGGACTAGGCGAACTTGTTATCAAGGTCGTGGGAAGTTTCCTTGTCACCGAATTTATGCGCAATGGCAAAACTCCGCAGCAAGCCTGTGAACTTGCCGTCGAGCGCATTGCCCGCAAACAGCCTGACTACAAAGAACTGCAAGTCGGTTTTTTGGCATTAGGAAAAAACGGCGATATTGGTGCGTTTAGCCTTACGAAGGGTTTTAGCTATGCGCTTTATCGTAATGGCGAACACACGACGCATGAGACTGCATCGTTTGTTGCGTGAACTAGATTCTTTTCTGAATGTGGCGCTCAGAGCCTACGCTACACTTGTGTATGCTATACCTTCATTTGTCATCGGTACACGTGTCTTTGAAAATAGGTTAAAACAGAGTTAAAACTAAGTTAAAATAGAGGTGGAATAGAGAAAAAGCGGGAGGGGCGGTGTAACGTTTTTTTTTTCTGTGTGTTATTGGTTGTACTCTCAGGTAAAATGGTAATTGTTTTCTCATTTTACTGCCTTTTTCAACCAATTCCATAGGTCACTATGAAAATCACAAGTATCTTTGCTACTATACTATTGTCGTTTTTGTCTCTTCGTATCTATGCACAAAGCCCAACGATAGAACAAGTCTTCGATATTCCGCCTATAACCATTCTGAACGATACAAAGCCAACGCATGGATATATCTTTCAAGCTACCATAAACTTTGATAGTCATACTCCTAATCACCTGATTATTCTCGATGAACACGGTAATGTAGTGTTCGATAGAGAACGTCCATTGGGCAATAATGCAAATGTCGATGACTTTAAGCCTCAGCCCGGCGGCAGATATTCCTTCTACGATTTTTCAGGCAATATTTATTACATTCTGGACAAAAATTTTCACATTATTGATGGTGTCCGTGCTGTGGGATTTCAAACTGATAATCACGAATTACTTATTGATGAAAAAAACCACTATTATCTGATGGGTACCGAGCAGCGCTCTATTAACATGGCAAATATTGTGAGTGGTGGCAGCAGTGTCGCAAATGTTGTAGGAATTGTTGTTCAAGAATTGGATAGCCTGAAGAATGTTATTTTTGAATGGAAGACTCTCGACCATTTACCGATTACCGATTGTAAAGGGCAAGATTTAACATCAAATTATATTGACTATATCCACACCAATTCGTTGTGTGTTGATACTGATTCGACGATTCTTTTGAGCAATAGACATCTCAATGAAATCACGAAGGTCAATCGAAAAACCGGAGAGATTGTTTGGAGAATGGGTTTACATTCCAACGGTAATGAATTTACTTTTATCAACGACACACTCGGATTTTCCTATCAGCACTGTGTTCGACGATTACCCAATGGTAATATCACACTCTTTGATAATGGCAACTACAGAGGCAATACAGGTGAGCGATTTACAAGAGTGTGCGAATACAAAATAGATGAGGTCAATAGAACAGCCACATTGGTATGGCAATATAGAAATTCACCGGACGTCGTCAGTAGCTTTATGGGAAGTGTGCAACGACTGCCCAATGGAAATACCTTTATCGGCTGGGGCGGAAGCACACCAAGCGCTACCGAAGTGGATTCTCTGGGCAATAAAGTATTTGAGTGTTCTTTTCCTCCTTCTTCTCAGATGTATTCATACAGAGCATTCAAATTTGACATACCAAATATAGACAGCTTGCGGAATACCGATAATAGCGCTATTCATGCTCTATCGGATTCCATCCTTGTGGCAAGCCACGAAAGCGAAGATATTCTCAAAGAAATTTTAGGCGATTCGACCTTTGCTCACAGCAACAACATCTACTTTGTTACGGATATAAATTCTAACTCAGCGACAATAGCCTATAAAAATGAAAATGACTTTATCTCCTATAAAGCCATCACCCTGCTTGAGAATGCAGCAACTTCCGTACGCTTAGACGATACACCCAAAACTGCGGAGGCACGTCACATCACGGTCTATCCGAATCCAAGCACAGGCGACTTCAGAATGAGCGTGAACTCAGCAGAAGCCGTTCCGGTTTCCATCTACAATGCTCTGGGTCAGTTAGTGATGCAAAAAACAGTCATCGAAGGTGAAACATTCAATAATTTTCCAACCGGTGTCTATGCCATGATTGTCTCACTTCGCAATCAAAATCTTTATTGCAAATTTGTTGTGACACATTAGATGATGGTATATCTTCAGAACTACCAAGGGCGAAACGGCATTGTGCCATTTCGCCCTTGATGTATATCTATCCAGATACAATCCTCTCTCTTCACCATTTGATAGGCGTTAGTCCTACTTTTGTTAGCTGTGCGTTCAGCGCTCCAAGCGTATCGCTTGTGAAGGTTGACCACGCAGTCGTCATTTTCACAAGATTCGTGCGCGTTTGCACTATGGCTTGCTCGGTCTGCGATGTGACGGGCATATCTGCTTCTTGCAAAATACCAAAGACCGTTTCCAGTGCGTTCTGAAGAGACTTTAAGTTCACTTCTTCCCCGCGTGCGCCTCCTTCCAGTAGTGCGGTCAAGATTTGCTCTGCTTCTTTCAATGCCGCAAGCGTTTTGTCTTGCGCCTTCGGCACAAGTTCGCGTATTGTTGTCCGTACTCTTGCGGCTTCTTTGAGAATTTTTGCCAGCTGTAGTTTGCCTTCGTAGCACTCCATCGAAAGTTCGTATTGTCGCTTGAGTTGTTCGGGTGTCATGCGCACACGCGGATCCATGACGATTTGTAAAGGCTGCGCAATAGTTTTTCCTTTCGCTGTGAAACTGACCGTGTAATTTCCGGGCAGAACCCACGGCGACGTTGGCGTAGGTGCAGTGTTCTTGTACGTGGCTGCAATCGGATATTCCGGCGCTTCGTCAAGCGGCGTGTAATGCAAATCCCACACAAAACGGTGCGAACCTTTTGCGCCGGATAGTATTTGCTGCGGACGAATCCAGTACAGCGGGATATTGACAGCAGGAATATCGTAGGGTTTATCGTTGCTGCTAAAGCTGCGCACGAGTTTTCCGGCAGCATCGCGCACCTCAAGGCGTACTTCGCCGACGGCACTATCCTTCAAAAAATAATTGATAATCGCACCATCAGGCGGATTTTCTCCGTAGGGTTCTTCTTGCGGCATGGGCGTATCGGTTCCCATGTTCCACCGAACGCGATAAGCAATTTGCGGTTTGAAAAGTGTAACGGGTTGTGCATTCGCCTCGGCAGTGAGTTGTCGCAAAGGCGTAATGTCGTCCAGTATCCAGAAGGAGCGTCCGTGCGTCCCGACAACGAGGTCGTTGTCTTTGATAACCAAGTCACGAATAGATGTGGCAGGCATATTCAGGCGCAGCGTTTGCCAATGTTCGCCGTCATCAAAGGAAACATACACCGCTCGCTCCGAACCGACAAAAAGAAGTCCTTTGCGCAGAGGGTCTTCTTTGACAGCGTTGATGGGTTCATTGGTCGGCAAGCCGTTCACGATTTCTTTCCACGTTGCCCCACCGTCGTGTGTGCGGAAAATATGCGGACGCATATCGTCCATGCGAATCGCATTCACGGCAGCATATGCGGTCAGGTCGTCGCTGTGTCCGGCATCCATGACCGACACTTTCATCCACGACGTGAGCGCGGGTGGCGTGACGTTGCTCCACGTTGTTCCGCCGTTGGTAGTGCGCTGTATCAGTCCGTCGTCCGTTCCCACCCAGAGCGTATTAGTATCTTTCTGCGATGGAGCAATCGTATAAATAACGCCGCGCCGACGCATCGTCTTCATGTCCTCTTTGGCATATACGCCCACACTTGCGGGGATTTCGTAGGTCTCGCGCGTGAGGTCGGGACTCATAGTTTGCCACGAGTGACCGCCATCGCGGGTTTTGAAAAGAACATTTCCGGCAAAATATAATGTCTTGGGGTCAACGGGTGAAAAGACAATCGGCGCTGTTCTGACAAAACGATACTTCCCGCTGCGCACAGCTTCGGGAGCAATGTTCTGCACTTGCCCGTTTCTCTTGTCAAATTTTGTAATTTTGCCGCCATAAATCATGTTCGGGTCTAAAGGGTCAGCCACGACGTAGCCATATTCTTCCGCACCGACGGGATGCCACTCGCGCAACGTAACGCCGCCGTCATTGCCACGACTGGAAATCCCCACCGAACCGCTTTCCTGTTGACCACCATAGACATTGTAGGGAAATTGGTTATCGGTGCTGACGTGATAAAACTGCGCCGTGGGCTGGTTGTACCATGAGCTAAATGTTTTTCCGCCGTTGACCGTGATGATTGCTCCTTGGTCGGCAGCGATAAGGATAATGTCGGGATTGGTAGGGTTAATCCAAATACGATGATAGTCGTCGCCTCCGGGTGCACCGCGAAATGCCGTCCAATTTTTTCCACCGTCAGTAGATTTCCACGTAACGACGTTCGCGCTGTACACAATATCGGGATTGGTCGGGTCAACTTTCACTTCCGCAAAGTCACTGCCTCGTCCCCAAAAGCGCTCGTCGCTGCTCGTGCGCACCCACGATTCTCCGGCATTGTCGGAGCGATATATTCCGCCCAGCTCTGGCGAATCCACTGTGGCATACATTCGTTTGGGGTCGCTTGGTGCAATGCAAAATCCTATCCGCCCCAGTCCTTCCGCAAAGGTTGGCAAGCCCGTCGTCAGTTTTTTCCACGTCACGCCGCCATCGGTGGATTTGAATAAGCCGCTTTCGGAACCTTGCCATGAAGCGTTTTCCCAGGGTCCCTGCCGTGCTGCCCACAATGCTGCATAAACAATGTTTGGATTTTTCGAGTCCAGCGTGACTTGTGCTGCTCCGGTGTTTATGTCTTTGTACAAGACCTGCTCCCATTTTTTTCCGCCGTCGAGTGTTCGGTAAACGCCGCGTTCGCTATTTGCTCCGTAGGGATGCCCCAGCACGGCGACAAACACGCGATTTTCATTCGTGGGGTCAATAGCAATGCTGCCGATTTGCTGCCCCTCTTTCAGCCCGGTGTTCACCCACGTTTTTCCACCATCCACCGATTTATACACGCCGTCACCGACGGACAAATCAGGACGCTGCACTCCTTCGCCACTGGCAACATAGAGCACATTCGGATTAGACGGTGCAACCGCCACATCGCCCACCGAACCGGTCGGCTGCTCGTCAAAAATTGGTTCCCATGTTCTGCCGTAATCCGTCGTTTTCCAAATGCCACCGTTATTGACTCCGATATAAAAAACGTTTGGCTGCTGCGGTACACCTACTGCGCCGATAGTTCTGCCGCCTCGGTGCGGTCCTATCATTCGCCAGTGGAGGCTGCTCAAAAGCGATGGCGCAAAGGGTTGAGAGAACGAAACAAGCGGAAATATTGAAGAGGCAACAACCAAAACACTCAGCAGAAAAAACTGTGCGTTCTTTCTTGATGGCATGAATCGGATTGATTGGCGAAGGCGTAGAATATGGGTCATAGCGTTGTGTGGATGCAGACGTGAAAAGCGAGTTTATGTTCGGAAAGATAGCGAATATTTGGGATTTGGAGAAAGCTGCCTCAGCACAGGGCAAAAAATTATAGAGTATAAGCATCTGGACGGTAATGTCTTGGAACACAGACAAGAATTTCTGTGCTACCGAAGCCAGTTTTTATGCCTTAGCAGTAACTGTTTAGGTCAAAAAAAAGCGGCATACAAATCGCATTGACAAGAAGATATGCAACAATACAGTGATAGCGACCTTCGCGCGATTTATCGTCAAGGCGAGGATGCAACGGTAGCG
>JANYDO010000371.1 GCA_025363605.1 Candidatus Kapaibacterium sp. | reverse complement strand
TAAGGTGTTGAACGAAATTATCTTGAACTATCTGCACAGACAGGATGAGCGCGGCGCTCAGTCTGTGCTACGGCATGGGAACTGGTTTCGGTGGCACAGACACTCTTGTCTGTGTTCCAAGAATCACTGTCCAGATGCTTAAAAGAGAAAAATCTATAAAAGAAAGTGAACGAAGAGTTTATCACGATATAATCCGCTTGGTCACTTCGTATGAATCCATTTTTTTGCTGCTTCAATATTGCCGAATTGGGCGATAACGATGCCGGGAATATCGTGGATTTCCGTGATTTCATCAGCATCCGGCATTTGTGAGGACGAAAGGCGCGGCACAACGTCTGCCCAATGATGAAGAATTGTGCCCGCCACACGTGGCAACCACACACCGGTCAGATATTGTGTCGCTTTGCGGTCTATAACGCGCATGGGAACCGAATACGTGACCAATTTTCCAGTACGGAACTCGGTGAGAACGGTTTCTATCAAGTCAGCAGATTCTTGAAAGTCGCTACCGGTCATGCTTCCTTGCCATAATGCAAGAGCCGCGTAGAGTTCGTAGGAATAGTAGAGAGAAAGGGTTGAGGTTTTTCTGTAAAGAAGCATACAAAGCCTTTTGGACAGCATTCGTCGTCGTCGGAATAGTGAACGGTCAGCCATAATATACGGCTTTCCTGTGCCATTGTCAACTTCCTAAAATGGTGTCCAGACAAAACTCACAAACGGCACGGCAAGCGGCTGTGCGACTATCGCCACGCCGAAATCCATTGCAATTGCTGTATTGCAGAGACGCAAGCCCAAGAGTAAGGCGCTATTGCTGGGGCGCAGCAAATCCGCGTTCCAGAGTTCCCCGATAAAATGTACGTCGTGGCGGTCAGAAAGCCGCGAATCCAGCCCCAAGCCTAGACCCATTGTCCCACGCGAATACGACGTACTGAAGGAAAAAAGATTCATACCGCGAATAGTGTACAGGCTTGGTTCGTTGGCTTTGTAAAAAAGCTGCCCCGTGATGCTTGTTCGCGCCCCTTTGAAGGTCGCTCCGGCAAAAATATGCCCGAAGACGTTTGCTTCATTCACAAGGGCAAGATTGCCACCAATACACGTAAACAAGCGATTTCCGGCATCATCTATATCCGTGCTGTATGGTGTGATTTTGCAATTTATCACTGTTGCTTGTTCGGTGGGCAAAATCCCCGGTATGAGGCTGTGTCCTGCTGTGAGCGACACATAGTCCGTAATGCCCACACCCGCATACGCAAAGAGCAGTTCCCATACGCCGATAAACGCATTGCCGGAGATAGGCTCTGCCGTTGGCATGATGTAAAGTCGGTGATTGTGGCGGTAGGACTGTTTGCGTGGAATAATTTCGACAATTTCCGACGCAAAAATGGTTAGTGTGCCAAGTGCAGTCTCAAAGCGAATGGCTTCGCTGCTTACGTTTTCGGCTATTTTGTCTTTAAGCGAAGGATTCTGTTTCGATGCCGTTTGGAATTCCTGCTCAACAGCATCTTTGGTAAGAATCTCCAGAATTTTTCCCGTCATTATGTCGCCGTTGATAAGGCGAATAAGGTACTCCGTCTCCGTGCCGGCAGTGATAGTGCGGAGAAGAGGCGATTGGGCGGTCTTGGCGGAAGTGTTTGGCGAGGCGTTGGGCTGCGAGGATTGGGCAAAAAGAGCTACGGAGGAGAAGCAAAAAAGAAAGGCACTGAAGAAAGCGCGTCGCACAACAAGTAACGGAGCGCTCTGCAAAACAACGTGGGGCATGAATGTTCCTATGGAACGTGAGACAAGGGAGTTGCTACAAAAATACGAAAGAATTCCTACATGAAGCAGCACGAATTCTCAGGCACGGTAGGCGAGATAATTCGTGCTACGGTCAAATGGTCATATTAGGCGGGAAAAAGAGACTACACTGCTTGTGCATCCAGCCACAATGCGGCTTCGCCGACAATACTTTGCATCGTGGAGCGCTCGAAAGGCGAATCTAAATGCGCTGCGCGAACAATCTCTAAAAATGGCAAACTTCCGCCAATCGTGCAAATGTGAATATAATCCTGCAAAGCGCTTGCATCCTTGTTCTGATGGCGTTTCCAGAACTGCAAAGCGCAGAGCTGCGCAAGGGCGTAGTCAATGTAGTAGAACGGATACAAATAGACGTGAAGCTGCGTTTGCCAGAGAGCGCCGGACTCGTTGAAGGGGGCATTGCTGTATTTGCGCCACGGTAAGTACATCTGTTCCATGCGTTTCCATTCTTCTTTTCGCTCGGCGGGTGTGGCGGAGGTATGTGTGTAAATCCAGTGCTGAAATTCATCAATCGCGCAAGCGTAGGGCAAAAATGTAACGGCTTCCTCAAGGTGCGAATAGCGGAACTGCGGCGTTTTTTCACCAAAAAATTTCTCCATCCAGTCCCACGTCAGAAATTCCATACTCATTGAGTGGATTTCGCACGCCTCCATTGTGGGCCAGTAGTAGTCCATAAGCGGCTGCTGACGACTGGAATAAACCTGAAAAGCGTGTCCCGCTTCATGGGTCAGAACGCGAATATCGTCTGCCGTGCCGTTGAAATTGGAAAAAATAAACGGTACTCCGTACGCGGGAAAATTTGTGCAGTAGCCGCCTCGTGCCTTGTTGGGGCGCGTGGTCAAGTCCATATAACCACCGTCAATCATCATGTCGAAAAATGCGCCTGTTTCGGGGTGCAGCGCGTGGTACATTGCCTTCGTGTCTGTGATGATGCCGTCTTCGGGCGCTGATGGTTGCGGGTTGCCGTCGGGGAAATTTAACGATTCATCGAATGAGTAAAAATCCTCCAAGCCGCCCAAACCCAAGCGTTTTGCTTGCTTCTCGTGTTGCTTGAGTGCAAGCGGCACGACGATTTCGCGCACAGCAGCACGAAATTTTGCAACATCGGCGGCGGTGTATTCGATGCGTCCCATTTGCATATAGCGATACTCCACAAAGTTTGCAAAACCTGTCGTTTGTGCAATGTCATGACGAATCTTGACCAGACGGTCAAACATTTCATCAAGTTTTCCGGCAACACCGACGAGTGCTTGTTGCTGTGCTTCGGATGCTCCACGGCGCGTTGCACGGTCGGTGTCTTCGGCAAATTTACGAATACCCGAAAGATTGTATTTTTCGCCGCGAAAATCAATCTCTAATTCCGCCAGAAGCGCCGTGTATTCTTGACCGCAGTTGGCTTCGTCTATGAGCAGTTGCTTGATTTCCGGCTTGAAGGTCTTTGCTGCATCCTCAATACGCCGCGTGAAGAGTTTGCCATACGTTGCTTCCACATCTGCGCGGAAAGGCGAGTGCAGAAGCCGTTTGGAAACTTCTTCGTTCCATTCAGTCACAGTTGGACTGTTATCGGTATAAAATTGCTTTTCCGTCTTGAAATTTTCGTCTTTGACGTTTTGGGTAAAATGCGTTTCGGCAAGATTTTCCATCGTGGTGTAGTCTATGCGAAGCGTGTTCCACTCTTGCACTGCCGCCAGCACGTCGCCAGCAGTTTTTGCGGTATCAAGACGCTCCCAGAGAGTTTTGTAGCGGGAGTGCAGCGTCTCAAGGTCAGGGCGCTTGTAGGGTAAATCGTTAAACTTGGTGAATGTGCCTGAAGAGTTCATAGTTGTTGGTGGTTGAGGTGAAAAAATTCTCTTGAACAGTATGGTTTATACGTCTGCTACCATGCGGTGTGCGGCAGACATCAAAAAATATGATTTTTTTTACAAATGTATCGCCTGAAAAATAATCGTAAAGACCGCATCCAGTAAAATAATCAAAAAGATGCCACTTACCACTGCCGAAGTCGTATAATGCCCAACGCTCTCCGCTCCGCCCCGCACCTGAAAGCCGCGCATACAGCCGATGAGCGCAATGACCGCTCCCAGCACCACGCTTTTAATCAAGCCGCTTGCCAGATGCGCAAAGGTGAGCGCTACTTTTGTTTCGTTCAGATAGCCACTTACGCTTAATTTCAGCGTCCCAACGCCAATAAGCAAGCCGCCGAACATCCCGGCAATATCGGAAAACAAGACCAAAATCGGCATCACACAAACCACTGCCACTACGCGCGGCATCACTAAAAAGCGCATCGGATTAAAGCCCATCGTGACGAGTGCGTCCAACTCTTCTGCCACCTGCATCGTGCCGATTTCCGCCGCAAAAGAAGCACCGGAGCGCCCGGCAACGATAATTGCCGTCATAAGCGGAGCTAGTTCGCGTGCCATCGAAATTGCGACCATGTCTGCCAAATACACCTCCGCGCCAAACTGTGCAAGCTGCATTGCGCCTTGATACCCCACAATCACGCCCATCAAAAAGCCCACGAGCGCTACAATCGGAAGAGCGCTCACGCCCGCCTTCGTTACTTGCGCGGGGAAATCGCTCCAGCGAATAGAGCGCGGCGCTCGAACAAGGTGCGTCAGATTGATGAAAAATTCGCCGAAAAAGGCGATAAAAAAACGCGCGTCTGCCCAGACCTGGAGCGTCGCCTCGCCAACGCTTTCCACGTAGCGGTGCAGCGACGTTTCTGCGGGCGCTTCCACGTGCTTTTCCAAAAGTGGCTGTTCCAGAAGCGTGATAAATCCTTGCATCTGCGCATGAACATTCTGCACATCCAGCGTGATGCTCTGCTCCCTGCAAAGGCGCTTCACTGCTGCCAACCAGACGACCAAATAGGAATCATAATCTTTCACTGCTGCCACATCAAGCGTGAGGCGCTTGTGCGCTGCGGTTTCCAACTGGGCAGAAAGCTCCGCAAGCGCAGCTTCGTAGGCGCTTGCTTCCTGAAGTGTGAAGCGTTTTCCCGCCACACGGCAGTAGGTATAGGTTTGGAATTGCTGCACGTCCAGTATGGAAGCGGCTTCTGTGGAAGGTTGTTGCTGTGCGGTGCTCATGGCAATTTGAGGGAAATAAAAGCCCGCTATTCAGGGAAAAACGGGCTTGGTAATTGCGTCGTTTTGTAGAGAATTAAAAGCCAACACGAAAAAATACACTTGCGGATGCTGTTCCGTCGGCAAAAACTTTCACGGAGTCATCAGCTGTCAAACGGAATAGCAAAATGTGTGCTTGTGTACGTAGACCAATATCAAGTGTTTTTGAGAGTGGAACAACATAGTCGATTTTTAGATTTCCGCCTAAAACCAAGCGCTCTCCGAAATAGTAAGTGGATGGCGGCTGGTTTGATGGTACTTGCAGAGTATTTGCTGATCCATACTGACGGTTTTGTAGTGTTGCGCCGATACCAAATCGGAAACCCGAAGTCCACGGCGAGAATAAAACCGTAGCATCGGCGGTTGTTAAGTTCCAAAAGGATAGATCATAATCCGTGCGCAGAACCTTTGGAGGAACAATATCAATATTAGGGCTTACAATGTCGTATCTACTGAAGCGAGAACCAGCAGTATGTTGCACAGAAAGTTCTAAATCAAGCCCTTGCCCGATAGTGCGTGAGTACATTGCGGTCAGCAACAAGGAGGGGGTGATTCTATCAGAAGCGATACCAAATACTCCAGTTGCTACACCAAGCCGATTCAAGGATGATTCGCTTTGCACAGACCCAATCTCTTGTGCTGCAAGAGGTATCATCATGCCAAACATAATTAAACCAAATAGACAAACACGTGTAAACATAATTACTCCTTACCTTAAAAAATGAAATTGACCCAAAAAAAATGAGAGCCTTACTTGCACATTATAGAAATGCCACAAGAAAAGCTCTCACAAAATTCTTCACAATTTACAATTTATCCACAGTCTCTTTGACTTTCCGAGCCGCTTCTTCAAGCGTGGAGCCGACGGAGAAGGTCAAGCCGGATTTTTCTAAGATTTCGCGGGCTTCCACGGCGTTCGTACCGTCGAGGCGAATAATACACGGCACGTTCAGGCTCACTTGCTGGGAGGCTTGGATGATACCGTTCGCAACGCGGTCGCAGCGCACAATACCGCCGAAAATGTTGATGAAAACTGCCTTCACATTCGGGTCGGAAAGCATGATGCGGAATGCGTTGGAGATACGGTTCACATTTGCTCCACCCCCTACGTCCAAGAAGTTCGCGGGTTTGCCGCCTGCCAGTTGAATCACGTCCATCGTTGCCATCGCCAAGCCTGCGCCGTTGACCATACAACCGACGTTTCCGTCCAGTTTGATATAGTTCAGGTCGTACTTGGAAGCCTCAATTTCAAGCGGTTCTTCTTCTTCGAGGTCGCGGAGTTCGGCGTAATCGGGGTGGCGGTAGAGCGCATTGTCGTCGAAGGTTACTTTTGCGTCCAGCGCGATAAATTTATCGTCGCCCGTGCGCACAAGCGGGTTTACTTCCAGCATTGCGCAGTCCATTTCTTCATATGCGCGATAGAGTTTTTGGATGAAATCCACAAAGCTCTTGAGCGCATCGCCCGCAAGACCAAGACCGATACCCAAACGGCGGGCTTGGAAGCCACGGAAGCCCGTCACGGGGTCAACGTACTCGCGGAGGATTTTTTCGGGTGCGTGTTCTGCTACTTCTTCAATCTCTACGCCGCCTTCGGTGGAAGCCATGATGAGGTTTTGCGATGTCTGGCGGTCAAGCAGAATACTTAAATAGTATTCTTGGGCAATGTTCATGCCTTCTTCGATGAACATACGACGTACGATTTTGCCTTCTGCGCCGGTTTGAATCGTAATGAGTTTGTTGCCAATGGTGGCTTGTGCAATTTTGTAGGCACGGTCAGCAAGATTGCCGTCCGCCAGCACCGACACGCCGCGCACTTGCTTACCGTCTATCTCGCGTGCAGCACCGGTTTGGATGTCATGCACAACGCCTTTACCGCGTCCGCCGGCATGAATTTGTGATTTGATAACAATCACTTTTTGTCCTTTTTGGACGAATTCTTTGTACGCAATCTCACCGGCTTGCTCCGGCGACTGGACAACATACCCGGTCGGCACAGGAACGCCATACTTACGGAGCAGCGCTTTGGCTTGGTACTCGTGAATGTTCATAGCATTTGTTGGAATGTGTGAAAAAATTTGTACGAACTGTCTGGATAGAGGAGTCAACACAAGGAATGATGCGTCTTTTTGGCTATTTGCGGCAAACAAAAGCGAAAAGACTTGCAAATTTACAAGTCTTCGAGGTGATTTCAAACTATTTGCGTTCAGCTCATGCAAAAAAGACGAGAAAAGGCGAAAAGCAACCTTGAATTCACAACCTTATTCACGAAACTTTACAGCACCTCAAAGACAAAAAACTTCAAATACGCAGTCTCCGGCATACTCGCCAGCACCGGATGGCACGGAGACTGCCCGCCGCGAAAGACGAGACGCAAGCGCCGCCGCTCCCTTTGTGCTTCCTCCTGAATCACGCCCAAAAGTGTTTCTTCCGAGACGTGGTGCGAACAGCTTCCTGTTACTAAAAAACCACCCGAAGGCAAGATTCGGAGCGCCATACGATTGATTTTAGCATAGCCGCGCTTTGCTTGCGGGACTTGGGCGCGGGATTTGGCAAACGCAGGCGGGTCGAGAATAATCATATCCCAATGCCGTTCGCCGCTTGTCGTGAAGCGCTCTGCGGCTGCGTGGAGATAATCCAGCACTTCTTCGCACTCAAATGTCGTTTTTTCTTCCACCTTGTTCACCTGAGCATTTGTGCGGCATCGTTCAATAGCTGATGCTGACGAATCCAGTCCCAGCGCGGACACTGCGCCGCCCAGAGCGGCGTGGAGCGCAAAGCCGCCTTGATTAGTGAAGCAGTCCAGCACACGTAGTCCCGATGCCAGTTCCTTGACCTTCAAGCGGTTCAATTTTTGGTCGAGAAAATAGCCGGTTTTTTGTCCTTCCATAAGCGAAAGCGCTGAGACAACGCCATTTTCCGTCATGCGGATTTCGTCCGGCACTTCGCCCCAAAGAACGCTTTCTCTCTGGTCTAAGCCGTCGTGCTTGCGGAGTGCGGAATTATTTTTTTCAATAATTGCTTTGGTGTTGGGAAAAACACTGCGAAGCGCTTCACAAATAGTGTCTTTTCGCATATCCATACCGACCGACAGCGTTTGCAGAACAAAATAGTCCACATCAGCATCGCAATAACGGTCAATAACCAATCCGGGTAAAAAATCCGATTCCCCAAACACAAGGCGGTAACTGGTCTCGTGCGGGAACAAGCGCTGGCGCAGCGCGTATGCTTCCTCCAAACGTTGTCGGAAAAATGCCACGTCTAACTCTTGTACATTCGACACCAGTAACCGCGCCGCAATAAGACTGTTGGGGTTAAAGAGCGCCGTACCGTAGTTGTGACCGCCAGCACTCCGCACTTCTACAAGGCTACCTGCGGGAAGGTCGGTGGGAATAGATTCGAGTTCATTGCTGAAGACCCAGAGATGTCCGGCGCGGAGGCGGTTGTTATGGCGGTTCTTAACGGTAAGCGTGGTCATAATTGTTGAAGTGGTTGTTGGTTGCAAAAAAAATCTATCTGCGGCGTGATGCCGGAGATAGATAGGAAATCTCTTGAAGCGTAGTTTTTGTGCGGCTTCTATGGAGCATTTGCTATGGAGCATTTGCTATGGAGCCTCAGTGCTCTTCTCGCCCCACACGTAGTGGTCAACTGAGAGCGTACCTCCACCATGCAGCACCACCACGCCAAGCATAAGCAGCACCATAACCGCATATTCGAGTTGCTGCGGCTCGTTGGCATGAAGCATTTGTGGAAGCTGAACGTAAAAAATTGCGCCTAGCAAAATCGGTACTTGCGCCAGTGCTGCCGCCCGCGAAAACAAGCCAATAATGAGCATCACGCCGCCAGCCAAATGTGCTAAAATCACGTAGTGCGTAATCATCGCCGGAATAAACCATAGGTCTTTTGCGTTTGCAAAGAGACTGTCCAAATATTCTTTATTACCAATAAACGAAATTGCTTTCGACACCAAAATCACACCTAACACGATACGCATACAGTCCATCACGTATCCAAGCCGTTGCTGCCACACTTCGGGCAGATGATTGAGCCGTTGAGCGAATTGCATAGAGCTATCCTCCTCAAGCGCAGCTATGGTGCGCATTTTTCGCCGTGAACACAACAAAAATTATCAAAGTACCAAGCAGGTATGTGATTGTGCAGCCGTTGTCACCTTGACGACCTTCGAGAGTGCTGAAATAAAAATGAAAGAACGCGATTTGACGTACTTGCTCTAACGAGTTGTGTCGAGAATATAAGGAATTTTTCTGATGTGTGAAAATTCTCGTTAGAGAAATCCTAGCAAAGATGTTTCGATATTATCTTGGCTCAACGGTTTGAGCCAAGAAATATTTGCTGATGAAGGATAAATCTCTAACATATTGATAATGTGCATTTTGGGGTAGTGCTGCTTATTGATACACATATGCCATAAAACAATTTTTACTCTTCCTCATTTTCTGTTTTGGAAGTTATTGTTTTTCGTTAGATTAAATCCGCCTTCAATCTTGATTACCTCTCAGTTGTTTATAGCGTCTTTATCCATCGTGTCCAAAATCGGTAGTCCCAATATACAAAGACGGATTCGACGTGAGATAACCAAGATTTTTCCAATCCAAAGAACAGAACAGACATTTTTCGGGGAGTTATTTTGATGCAGAATTTCGCCAGTGTGGCTCGTAAATACTCGTTTTGTAGCCATAGGTGAAAGGGGCTGTCAATCCTTGATTCCTTTCTAGATTCCTCTCAAAATAGATAACTGCTCGCAAATTGTGTGCTGAAATAAAATGCAGTGGCAGTGTTGTTGTTCGTATTTGTACGTACTTGTCCGTTCTTAGCATCCGTATATTTCCGTACTTTCTACGCAAGTAATAATCGGGTAGTTACCCGTCTGGTCTTGCCCTTCGGAATATTGTACTTTTGTGTCGAATCTTAACGCTGAGATTTATTTGGGAATAGTCGTTGCGCCTTTTATAGCTGGGCGTTTCTCAACGTTGGTCGTAGCAATCAAAAATTCTGCGATTTTTTTTTTCGTGAGTCGGGAGCAGTCAAATACTTGCGTTTGCTCACCCTTTAACTTACCTCCTCATTATTTTTGCCTGTCAATGTATGGAGAATGTACCTATCATACCGCGAGGGCGGACATCAGAGTTCAAGGATCTCATCAATGATTTTATCAATGAGACCTTTGCAAATCTTGACCAAGTAGAACAACTCGTTGAGTCCCTGGGAACGGATGATGTCTGGCTTATAGAGCAGCACATCAGGGTTCTTTTTCGCACCTTCCACTCCATCAAAGGAGTTGCGGGATTCCTCCAGTTTGAGGTAATGCAAGCGCTCACGCACGACGCAGAAACACTCTTTGATGAAATCCGAAGACGACCCGTTCGGCAAGGTGATGCCGTACTCCGTGCGATTTATGCGGCAATAGACTGTATGCGCTTTATTACCGATACTGTTCGGCAGCAAGGCTCGGACAGTTCTTGTCGTGAACGTGCAGAGGCAGCGTCGGCGGAATTGAGACGCTTCACTCCTGAGGAAGCCCTTGCTGCGACAAGTGAAAGTCAACAAGTAGCTTCTTCTACTACGCCCACGACGAAAGTAATCGGAAATCAAGCGATTGCTGCTTCTGAGACAAGCACTAATGATGACGCTCTCCGTGCTAGTGTTGCCGTAACCCTCAGGGAGAATTCGGTAATACTTATGACCGCGATTAAAAACCTAACGCTGAACGAAGACACTCCGGGGCGTATCATCCATATCCATAATGTTCTTATCGAACTTTTGCAGAAGCGATGCTTGCCTAACGAGTCCACTGCACAATCTGTTGCTCAAAGTGCAAGCGTCTTTTCCGATATGATGGCATCGGGCGATCTATCGCTTGATGAATATACCATTCTGACCCTGCAATCGCAGATAGAGACTCTTGTGGAAGCTATTGATGCCCTGCTTCAAGAGATGTCTGCGGAAATGCCATCTGCGGAAATGCCATCTGCGGAAATACCGCTTTCGGAAGTATCACCTGCAATCGTACCGACACTCTTGCCAACCGAAGAGCAGACGAAATCAGCATCTATCCTTGAGCAAGGCGCACAACTTATGCAAACCGAACGTTCCGACGCAGAGGTTTTTGCTTCAACCGGAACGCTGTACGCCGAGCGTTCCGAAATCCGTGTCGAGACGGTGAAGCTCGACCGCCTGTTCGACCTTGTGGGCGAACTGGTGACGATACAAACAATGACCCTGAATAGTCCTGACCTCAAAGGCATGAAAATGCCGAATTTCCGTAAGTCAGCGACGATGCTGACAAAAATCACGCGACAACTGCAAACCGCAACGATGTCAATGC
>JANYDO010000307.1 GCA_025363605.1 Candidatus Kapaibacterium sp. | reverse complement strand
AGGCTCGACGTAGCGGGGCGGCGACCAAACTCTGAAATCGTCATGCCCAGCACTTTGTTTTCCAGCCCAAGCAGCTTCAAGTCTTGCTGAAACGTCTTCATTCCTTCCGCCAGATAACTAAGCAAATTTGCGTGAATACCCGTCGTCACGTCCGATGGCTCTGCTTGCGACCAGTGCGTATCGAAGCCGCCCAAGTTCACCACATACACCCGCGTCTGCAAGCCGCCGGCAATCAACCGCGCAACAATTTGCAATTGGTCGGCAAGCGGATTTTTGCCTTTGTCGGGATATTGTGCTTTATTTCGCCCTTTGTCGGCAACGGTGCGAATCCGCGAGGAGTATTTCTGCGATTGTGCTTGCACGTCACGAATGAAATCAATCCGCGCTCCGGCTTTGCCTGTGCGCTGCGCAATACTGCCGCCAGTTGCCGCCTGCCCGCTCACCAACTGGTCAAACGCAGCAAGGTCGCGTATGGTAATGCCCGTAGCGTTCGTGTTTCCTTGCAGCGTCAGCGACATTGCCCCGCCAATTTCGATAGCAAGCGGGTCGGGGGTCTTGTCATTGGGGTAGCCCGTAGGATACGTGGGAGCTTCGTAATTGACAAAGCGACCCAACCAGCCGGAGGACAAGTATTGCTCGGAATCGGAGGCAGTGAACCAAATATCCGTCGAGCGGAAATGCGATTGGTTTACCGTTGGGTACGACACGCCATTGACAATCGTCAAATTTCCGTCGTCAAAAAGCGATTTGATAGGCGCAAACGTAGGATGCAAGCCCGTTGTATCGTTCAGCTTCACAATGCGATTTTGCGGAATGGCGACTGCTTGCCGCAAGCGATAGTAATCGGAAAGTTGGTCGAGCGGAATGAGCGTATTGATGCCGTCGTTCCCGCCACTAAGCTGGATAAGCACAAGCACACGGTCTTGGGCTGCGGCAAGCATAGCGACGTGCTTGAGCGTCGGCGATTCAGCAAAAGCGCGTGTGGTGAAACCGTCCAGAACAAGCGGCAGTCCGATTGCTGCCGAGCCTAAGCCCGTAAGAAAATCTCTGCGTTTCATAGAATGAAAAAATAAAATGTACGGAGAAGCAAGGTTTTGTGAGGCTGATGCGGACATTTTGAGAACTGCACAGACAGAAGTGTCTGTGCTACCGAATAAAATCTGGCTCTCGTGGCACAGACACTCTTGTCTGTGTTTTTTAACCAGTCGCTTCAAGGCTTAATTCTCGAAAAATGTCCGAACTATTGATTGAGCAAAGATACTTACACCAAATGCGCTTCCGGCATTTGCAGCACAAATTTGAGAACATTGTCAATACGCGATTGCACCGCCTGACGCTTTGCTGCATTGTCGGGGTCAACGGAATAAAAACTCCAGTTCATATCCCACGCGCCACGTGCATTGGAAAAACCCGGCGCAAGCACTTGATCTATGAGATAGAGCTTTTGTTCGGATGTGAGGGCTACGCCCGACAAATCAATCGAGAGTTTATCGACCAAATCATCACCGTTTGAAGGCGAGGTACACACATCTTTTGCAAAGGCGATAGAATCCACTGCAAAGCGCGTCATACCTTGCTTTGTTGCAACAGTGAAGCCACTGAGCAATTTATCGGTGAAATCATTCCGCGAGGCTAAAGTCGCCGTGTTCATCCACAGGCGGTCGTAGAGCGGTGTTTGATAATACGCTTTCCAGCCCGCAACGTTGGGATGATTCAGAATACCCATTTCTTGCGTGTCGGCGTTTTGCCAGAGCCATTTCATAAAATTGTAATATCCTTCTGGGTCGTTCACTTGGCTTGGAATGGCGGGCGAGAAGTATTTGCTAAAATACTTCATCGTGCTGACCACAAGGTCTATCGGACTTTTGACCATTGCGCCGATATTCGCCGTATCAAAAAAATGCTGGCTTTTGAAGAGCATTTCCAGCACGGGTTTGATTTCCCAATTACTGCCGCGCAGCGTACTGGCAAGCTCCCCGATAACTTCTTTTTCAATCGTCGCGTCAATTTCCGTTCCGACAAACCAGACATAGAGCTTGCGGCAGAAAAACCGCGCGGTTTCGGGCTGTCGGAAAATCATATCCAGCAATTCGTCAGTTTCTTGCGCTCCCTCGGCACCACTGCGCCCGCGAATAACCGTGTTTTGGTATGATGCGGAAAACTGCTTGTCCTCGCTCACGTGATTATCCGCCACAAAGCGCGAAGTCACACTGTCGGAAACGTCCGCCCAACCGGTCAGTACGCGAGCTGCGGCACGAACATCTTGCTCGGTGTAATTGGTATAATTTCCCGCCGCCACTTCCGCGCCCTTGCCGATGGTGAAAAGTTCTTGAAGTTCGCGCCCGTAGTTCTCGTTAATGGTCGCTTTGGTATTGGTGTTGCCGTTCAAATACCGTAGCATTGCGGGGTCAATCGTGATTTCTTTGAGCAATGCACGAACATTCCCAAAGGCAAAGCGTCGTAAAAGTGCGTTTTGGCGGTACAAATAGCGGGCATCTTGTACGGCAGGATAGGACGAAACTAGGAAATTATGCCAAAAAAGCGTCATTTTTTCTCTGAGCGATACGCCGTCATTGAACATCAGCCCCGTCCACCACGACTTTAGGTATTCGTTGTAGGTCGCATCTTTGTCGCGGTTATAGCTTTTGTTGTGCCATTGTTCGCCCGTCGTCGGGTCAATTGGCGGGCTTGGAATTGGCGTATCGGAAAGGAGATTGGTGAGTGCCGCTGTTGCCGACCTTTCAGTCAATGACTTGATATTATCCGTGGTTGGAGCAAATGTCGTTCGCCGAAGCAAGTGTTTGACGCGGCTTTCATCCAATACCCCAGTGTATGCGTCCATTAAAGCCATAGAAAATCTGTTTTTGTAGAAAATGAAGAAGCGTGTTTTTTTTATGAAAATACGGAATATTTCACAAACGGACAATCAAAAGAAAACCGCATGGGCAACGGGTGTTGTCATGCGATTTTTGTTGTATGTGCTGCTTTTTTGTCGTCGGTTCGTCATGCCCTTGCGAGGCTCTCTTTTTCATCACAAGTGGGAAGGTGTTGTTATGCACCGAAAAAAGAGCAGCGAGTTATACTTGAGAATGGATGCTGATTGTAAGGCATGATGCAAAAGAGCGGTACGGCAACGAAAGATGATGAAACGGTTTGTCCACGAGAGGGAAGGCACGCTTCATCGGCATTTGCCGCACCAAATATACATCTGATGCACCGTGCGAAAAAAGCGTCTCGACGAGTATTGATGATGAAACGAAAACATACCAAAATGTAGTTCCATCAAGCATTCGAGACCATGAAAGTCTGTGAAAGGTCTATGCTGTCAAAGTTCGATACGTTCAATCACACCTAACCAATGGTCTTCTGCAAGTGCGCCGTGAGCAAATTCACTGACGATATTAAAGACCTCATCGGAAAAACCACCAATGTTGAGCACATCGTCGCGCTCGTCGGCTTGCGTCGTGGCATATGGTTGCAAATCCAAGCAAACAAGCCGTGCTTGAGGGTTGCGCGTCTTGAAGATGCTCCATTCGTGCATGAGCGCGGTCGAACGATAGGACTGTTTGTCCATCCATGACTCATTATCTGAGACGAAAAGGACAAGTGTACCCGTAGCATGGCGCTCGTTCAAGTGCCGCAATGCCGCACTGCAATTGGTCCCGCCGCCGTTGATAGCAGCGAGGCGTTGTGCATTTGTCATCACGCTATCGTGAGCATTCAAGCGGGTTTTGACCACGTGCTGCTCGAAAGGAATGACTTCTGCCGACGGATTTTTGCGCAAAACTCCTGATGCAATCAAGCCCGCAACGTCTATGCAGCGCACATTTGTCGTAGCGCCCTTGCGCTCACCGGTGATGGGTGATTGCATAGAACCGGACACATCCACACAGATAAAAATTTTGCCATCCAGTGCGGGAATGTTCGCGGTTGCCGCTTCCAATGCCGCTTCCAGTGCGTGTTCGATGCTGTGAAGAGCATCAAATAACTGAGAGCGTTTTGTGCTGATTTGCTGCGCACTCATTCCGTTTGTATTTGCCGATTCGACGAGCGCGTCTGCTGTTGTGATATTTCGGTATGCTGTCAGCAGTTGGTACGGAAACGCTTTTGCCCGACTGATTTCTTCTGCATCTTGCAAACGAGCAATGATGCTGCTTACAGCCTTCGCGTCTTCCAAAACGCCATGACGCGCAAAGGTGTTGATGTTCATGCGAAGTGTCTGCCAGCTTGCGTTTGCGGCAATTGCCGTCCAGTCTCGTTTGGAAAGCGGTAAGGACGTGAGCATTTGAAAAGGAACATTGGGTATTGCTTCGGTTTCGCCGCGCTTAAAGGCTTCATACTCACGCACAATGGGCGGTAAATCTTCAGCGTCGTACTCTTTGCCAAGCAAATAGCCATAGAGTGCGCGTCGTGTAGCGGTCTTCGGCGTGGGATGCACCATTTTAATCACGTCTGCAATAGACGGGTCATTACCGATGGAATTGCTGAAAATCTGCTCATCGGTGAGGCTATCAAACCAATCCAGAATGAGCTTTTTCGGCAACGTACCAAGCGATTTCCGACCAATAACACCGGAACGCATGATTTGAACGAAGGAGCGGAGCATTTTGCCATTATCAATCACACGCGGAAATACTGCTTTAAGGTATTCGGTTTCTTCGCGCATGGTTAAAAGCGCTACCAGCAAAGCCGATGCGTCTTTCATAAAGGCTTTTTCGCGGGCATACACAGCAGTTTGAGCAATAAATTCCGTCGAAATAACGTCGTGGTGCTGCCAGAGACCTTCTTGTGCGTTGCAGAGCGAAAGTATTTGTTCCAATTGATTTTCTGCACTGGCGTAGAATGTACCATTCAGGCAACCCGTGGCGATGTATTGCGCAAGCGTGTGCTTTCGGGAAAGCGAATATGCTTTACCGCCCGCTTCATTATGCGCGGATGCTTTCGCAAGGGAATTGCTTGGAAGCAAACTCCCGATGAGTGATTGAAAGAGTCGTTTGTTAGCCATAGTTGA
>JANYDO010000263.1 GCA_025363605.1 Candidatus Kapaibacterium sp. | reverse complement strand
CTCTTTCCAGTTCATACGGCTTTTTTTAGGGCGCTTGCTTGCGCTAGTGGTACAAAATACTGTCAATTTTTTTCAGTTCTGACGCATAATGTATGGGCTTTTTAGGCTTAAAGCGGCTTTCCTTTAAGGGTGTGTCCGATTTGTCCGACTGACTGCTTACTTTTTGATACTGACTGAGGGAAGGGAATCCACAGCCGTTTGCTTGAGAGTATTCATCACTTGAGTATAAATCTCAGTTGTTGAAACTTTCTTGTGTCCAAGTAGCTTTGAAATCGTGTAAATATCAACACCGCTCGTTAAGCCAAGTGTTGCAAACGAGTGTCTGCCAACATGGAAGGACAATTCCCGTGCAAGCCCCGCACGAATACACCATTTGCGAAGTGCGTAGTTTGTTTCCGCCGAACTTGGCAAGCCCTCAAAGACACGTCCCGTACCAGATTGTTGCTCACCAAGAATCTCAAGCGCTGTGCTATTTAGAGGCAAATAGAGCGTCTCACCAGTCTTTTGCTGGTGAATGTTTATCTGGTTGCCTTGAATGTTGTTCCATTGCAAACGTAGAACATCGCTGTATCTCAAGCCTGTGTAACAACTAAACAAAAACGCACGTTTTACAACGGGCTTGGGGCAATCCGCTTGAGCAAGGCTTTGAATCTCTTCAATCGTGAGATACTGTATTCGTTTGGTCTTTGCTTTGATTGGTTCTAAGTATTGTGCAGGGCTTAAAGGTATGATTTTATCCTTCACAGCGCTTTTTAGGGCGCTACTGAGACGGTACAAATGAAACTTCGCTGTACTTGAGGAAAGATTATTGAGCAAGTATGCTTTGAAGCCATTGAGCCAATCTTCTGTAATTTGCTCAAAGGTAAGTTTGCCCTCAGAATATCGTTTGATGTGATACAGGCAATTCCCATAGTTCGCCCTAGTGCTTCCCGCTTTAGTCTGAATAATCTTCTCAAAGTATTCAAAGAAGTCTGCCTTGCGTTGAAACTTTGGGGCAAAGCCATGTACAGCGCCTTGTTTCTCAAGTTCCCGCTTGGCGCGTATTTGTTCGGCAAGTGCAAGGGTTTCTTTGTTGTGTTGCTTGTCCCCTGTCAAGTACAGGCGCAAATACTCGTATTCGCGTGTGCCGTCTTGATAAATATCTAAGTACAGGCTAAAACGCCCGTCTTTGGTCTTGCGTTTTCTGAGTTTAACCATCTGCCTATATTGCTTTAAGTGTTGTGGGGCTTTCTGTCTATATGTCTTTCTTTGTTCTTGTTTGAAACTACAAAGAAAAGCAACAAAAAGCAACAAACATTTGTTGCTTAAACAACAACGCAACAACAAAAAGCAACACAGCAACAAGGAATCATAGGTAAAAAAAAGCGGCTTGCATCGCTGCAAAGCCGCTTGAATACTGTTTTATGTCGGTTCTTTTTTTCTTGTGATTTCTTGCGATTACTTATCAACAAATGGAGATATTTCCAAAGAACGACCCTCAAGTCCAATACTTTTTTGTCTATACACTCTCTTATTCTTTTGCACAAGCCATATACTATGCCGACAAAAGGCTTCCATACACGGAATTTCTCTGACAAGAATCAAAAAAAATCGGGCTGCAGTGAGAATTCTATGATTATACCATAGAAAACCCGTATTTTTGTGGTTTGCATATTTTATCACAATCACCAAAATATGTCTAACTCTTTTGTGAGCGACGTGCAGCAACGACTTCTTCATACTCTTCTGACGGCTTTGCTTTTTATATGTGGGTCTATCGTAAGTCCTTTGCAAAATGGTTCTTTCGAGGTACTCTTTGCGCAGACTTCATCGCCAACAGCACCACAAGCATCACCCTCTCTTTCCTCTGGAAGTATTATCGTCCAAGAACCGAAGGTGCAGTGGGCATCAAAACTGGTACGCATTACTTCCCAGTTGCGCAATATTGGCGCTTATTCAGCATATCAACTTCTTGGCAAGCCGAATATCCTTTCCCGTGCAGGAGAGACCAATCCTTGCTCATGGGCATCGTCGAAAGACAACAATAAAATTCCGGTCAGCATCACCGATAATCTTCGCGTTGGATTTGCTACCCCTGTCGTAGCGCGTCAGGTGGCAGTAGCGGAAAACCTCAATCCGGGTGCAATTGCTGCCATCATTGTGCGTGGCACAAGCCCTCAAGAATTTGATACCGTCTATAAGGCAATACCACGCTTGCTTCCTGTGAATTGGCGGATGCTTAATGTCTTTTTTGAACCACGCACCTTCAAAGTAAGCGAAGTAGAACTGGTTGTCAATGTGGGCTTAGTCTCCGGTACGAACGAAATAGACGCAATCGCACTCGGCACCACACGGGATAGCATCAAAGCTGACATCAATCTTATTTCCGGCGCACAGACTACAATCACACCTGAAAACCTTGGGGCAGGCGTTAATTCGCCCTTCGACGAGCTTTTTCCGATTATTTCGCCTGATGGTAAAACGCTCTATTTTTGCCGAAAAAGCTATCCCGATAATTATGGTGCTGATAAACTGGAGGATATTTGGTACTCCGAACAAATCGAAGATAGCACCACGCATCAACTTGTCTGGGGTACGGCAAAGAATATCGGAGTACCACTCAATAATCAGCATCCAAATTTCCTTTGCGGCATTTTACCGGATGCAAACACGATGCTCGTTGGCAATGTGTATATGGCTAACGGCAGCGTGAAGGGCGGTATCTCTATGTCCTACCGCACGACTGAAGGCTGGAGTATGCCCGTGCGTCAGCAGATTCTTGATTATCAGGTGAATAAAGATGTTGTGAATTACTCTTTGGCACCGGACGGTAAAACACTTTTAATGGCACTTGACCGGAACACATCGTTGGGTGGTATGGATTTGTTCGTCAGCTTTTTACAGCCAAATGGAAAATGGTCTGCGCCACTCAATCTTGGGCGCGATTTGAACACAGCAGGAGACGAAACAACCGTATTTCTTGCCAGCGATGGTATGACGTTGTATTTCTCATCGGATGGTCATAATGGCTATGGTAACAATGATATTTTCATGTCTCGGCGTATTGATTCTACGTGGCAGCGCTGGACGGAGCCACAGAATTTAGGCAACTCCATCAATACTCCCGACTGGGATGCATACTTCTCTCTACCCGCTTCGGGCGAATTTGCATACTTTGTTTCGTACAAAGACCTTTTGGCTAAAGGCGATATTTACCGCATTGCCATTCCTGACGCTTTGCGTCCGCGTCCGGTAACACTTATGTCCGGCAGAGTACTCGATGCTCGCACAAAAAAACCTCTTGGCGCCATTATTCGTTATGAATCTCTCACCACTGGGCGCGAAATCGGCATGGCGCGCAGCGACTCCTTGACGGGCGCTTATACAATATCGCTTCCGGTGGGCGAACTCTATGGTTTTCGCGCAGAGTCAGATAAATATATTTCAATTAACGAAAACATTGACCTACGGAACTTGCAAAAATACCAAGAAGTGAAACGTGATTTGCGCCTCGTGAAACTTGAGAAAGGGCAATCCGTACTGGTGAATAATATCTTTTTCGATACCGGTAAATGGGATTTGCGACCTGAGTCCGACCCTGAACTGAGGCGAATTGTGGAGCTTCTACAACACAATCCTTCGATGGCGATTATGATAGCCGGCTACACTGATAACATCGGCGCAAAAAAAGCAAATCTCGAACTCTCGCAGAAGCGTGCTCAAGCTGTATTTGCATATTTCACGCAACTGGGAATTGAGCAGAAAAGGCTCTCTGCTAAAGGATACGGAGCAGAAAAGCCGGTTGCAAGCAATAAATCGGAAGAAAGCAGACAGCAAAATCGCCGTGTAGAATTTGTGATTGAGTCCGAATAGAGTTGCGATTTTTTTTTTTGAACAAAGACTTTTGGAAGCGTGTATGAATCTTTCGACAGCACAGCGCATAGCGCTTTTTCTCACCGCAATCAGTGGGATTGTTTGGCTTGGCGGCTTGATTATTCGGGCTGCTCTTGGCTTTGACTTATTTGTAGCCGGTACGCTCACTTTTAAGCCCGATATGCCCATTGTCGCACAAGCACAGACTCTACGCCTCTTTGCGAGAACCTCCTTTTATACAATAAGCGGTTATGCGGCACTTTTGCTGATAGGGGGCTATTTATGGCTATCCCACAAAGCATTGTGGCGAGAACGCGGCGGTCTGTTTATTGGTGGTATGCTCGTGGTATTGTATATTCCGATTGAGTGCTGGCAGATATACTACGATGTAGAAATGATTCAGTTAGTACAATACGCTTCCTACGGCGATTTTCCACTGGAAGCCGCAAAACAGCTTTTAGTAAAACGGATTACCCTTTTGAGCGGAGCAGGACCATTTTTGTCCATGCTCGGCTATCTCAGCGCTGTTTTTTTTCTTATTGTCCAGCCAATGCGAATATACCGTACCCAGTCTGCAACGCTTCATTCCTAGTGTGCAGATGATATTGTGTATTGAAGAGTGATACTTTGCCCGAACTTGACTATATTTGCACCGCGTAAAACTGCGATTCACCTCTTGCAACTTTTTGACCCACAAAGCGTATTGAACAGTTATGAGTAAATTTTCTATCGAGCAGAAAACCAACGGTAGCACCGAAGTCTTTTATTTAAAAGGTTTTTTGGATGCACATACCGCACCGGAACTGGAATCGGCAATTGCTACTGCAATAGAAGCCGGTCAGCATCGCCTTGTTGTAAACTTCAATGATCTCGAATACATTAGCAGTGCCGGTTTAGGCGTGTTTATGGTGTTCATTGAAGAAGTACGCGCCACCGGAGGCGATATTAAACTTACTGCTATGAAACAAAAAGTCTTTACCGTCTTCGATTTGCTGGGCTTTCCGATGCTTTTTGACATTACCGAAAAAGAAGAAGAAGCACTCGCCAAATTTTCGGCATGAATTTTTGATAGCACAATCAAAGGAAAAGCGAGAGATATAAACTTTTCCTGAAAGAGTTCTATCTGAATGAAATAGAATATCCGTTATCACATAGACATCCCTCTTTACGTAGTACGCACACAGAATGTCCAAAACAGATTCATTCACCCAAGAACGCCTTACTGCATCCGGCGACACGACCGAACTAGAGCGCATCCGCCAGTTCGTGCAGGACAAAGCGCGTGAATTTGGATTTTCTGAGCAGAACATCCATAAAATTGCCCTTGCTGTGGATGAAGCGTGTTCAAACCTCATTCGCCATGCTTATCAATTGGATGATTCCAAAGAATTTTTTGTTGATATTAGCCCCGATAACGACGACACGCTCGTTATTGAAATTCTTGATAACGGCACCGCTTTCGACCCTCTAACCGTCCCTGTTCCCGACCTCAACCAATATGCTGCCCAGCACCGCAAAGGCGGATTTGGCGTTCATATTATCCGTATGGTTATGGATGCTGTCGAATACTTTCCCGCCGATCCCTCTCATCAAATGAATCGCCTGAAGCTCGTCAAAAGACTCCTCTGAAGCACTACTCCTTATTGCACTTTTTTATCGTCTTATCATAATGACTTGCAAGGAAGCTGTACCGTAATTGTGGTGCCGTCTCCGGGGAGACTTTGAATATCCACAGCGCCGTTGTATGCTTGCACAATCCTTTTCACCAGTGCCAGCCCCAAACCGATACCCTGCTGCTCATAAACCTCGCGCTCAAACTGCACATAGACATCAACGAGTTTGATTTCTTCTTCCGTCATGCCCCGTCCTTTATCCGATATGGAGATAGTATAGATATTGTCTGTACAAGAAGTTGTCATTACTATCGGTGTTCCTTCAGGAGAAAACTTACAGGCGTTATCGACTAACTCCTCAAGGATTTTTCGTATGTAGGTTGCTGTGATGATTAATGTTGCTCCGACAAGGCTACTCTGAATATCGCTTTGGCGCTTATATTTGGCAGCTATGGTTGAAATGCGTTCCTCTATCAGGTCGGTCGTCAGAACAATATCGTCGCTAGGAAAGATTTGTTTTGCTTGCTGCCGCAGAGTTGCCACCTCAATTTGTGCAAACAGGAGAAAATTTTCGACCAATCGTTGCAGTCGTTCAGCATTGCTACGAATTTGATCAAGCATCATCGTAATCGTCTCGTCATCAAGATTTTTATACGCACGTAGCATCTCCGAAAAACCAATCAGTCCGCTGAGAGGTGTGCGAAACTCATGAGGGAGCGAACTTGCTATCCGCAGGCGTACAGTGTCTAATTCTTGCTGTGAGCGGCGTTCTTGCGTCTCTTGACGATGAAGGCGGGTAGAGACAACGCGCAAGAGTTCGTCAATACTAAAAGGCTTCGGCAAATAATCGTCCGCCCCAAGATTCATGCCTTCGCGGATATGCGCTACGTCGGCTTTCGCTGAAAGAAAAATGAAGGGAATGGTCATCGTGAGCTCGTCTGCCCGCAATGCTTTCAGCACTTCATAGCCGTCCATTTCGGGCATCATCACGTCGGAAATAATCAAATCCGGCAATTCTCGACGGGCTGTTTCCAAGCCTTCCCGTCCGTGTTGTGCAGCAAAGACCTGATATGGCTCGTCCGATAGCTCCAGCGTATCGACAATACGATTACGGATATTTTTTTCGTCCTCGATAACAAGAATCTTTTTCATGGTGTTATGGGGCTATGTGACGAGAGTTTCGAGCAAATTTATGAAACCCTGCATGGAATGACAACAATAAATTCTGTACCACGCCCAATTTCGCTTTGGCACGTGATGGTACCGTGATGTGCTTCTACCGCTTGCTTGACAATCGCCAATCCCAGTCCTGTGCCGGAGATATTGCCAACGTTCGTGGCTCTGTAAAATGGCTCAAAGAGATGACGCAAATCTTCTTCCGCAATACCCATACCGCTATCTTTCACCGATAAGCGCACAATCCTTTGTACTTCCTTGTTGTCACCATTCTCTTCATCATTTTCAGAAGTATAATAAATACCAAACTCCACCGGTAAATCTTTTGGCGAGTATTTGAGGGCATTGGAAAGAAGATTCGTCAGGATGTGGCGTAAGAGCTTCTCGTCCAACCAGAGCAGTTTTGGTAGTGCGCCGGTAATGCGAGCTACAATGCGGTGTTCGTTCTCCGGCACAATTTCAAAACCATTGATAACATTCTCGCACAATTTAGAAAGATTGATGAATGATGGCGTAAAATCAAGTCCTTTTGCATCGGCTTTGCCTAGATACAACACATCTTCCAAAAGGTGTGACATGGTGTCAACGGATTCTTGAATGTCGCGCAAGTATTCACTCTGCTTTTCCGGTGGAAGACGCTCCCGAAGACGCTCCAAGAGTTCTGCCGATGCGCGGATAGTGGTCAGCGGCGTACGAAACTCGTGTGAGACCATGACCACAAAGCGCGATTTCAGCGCACTCAACTCGCGCTCCTGCTCCAACGCCCGCTTTACTTCATCCTCTGCTTGTTTGCGCAAACTGATGTCGCGCGAGTAGATGACGGCTCCGGTAATATCGCCATATTCGTCAATAATCGGATTAAAAGAAATTTCAAAATCGGCAGTAAGTTCCTCAATCTCATAACGCAAGTGCTTTGTAAAGCGGTCACCTATCAAAACCGTATCATAGAATGATTTCCATTCATCGGCAGACGCACCGGGCATAAGATACAGCGAATTCATACCAATCTTTGCTTCTTGATAGTTATTATACACAGTCAAAAGCGAGTAGCACGCAGCATTCATGGCTGTCAGGCAATAGGAGCGATCGATAGACCAAATTGCGTCATTCGTGCTTTCAATGAGCGTTTTGAGGTTACTTTGGCTGGAACGCATTTGTTTATTTGCTTCTTCAAGCTGCTGTGTACGCTCTTGGACGCGCTCTTCAAGGGTCAGATTGAGTGCGCGAATTTGCTGGTCTGTAATTTTACGTTCGGTAATATCCCACACCGTGCCGAAAAGGGCAGTCGTATTACCGTCGCTATCGGTTACGGGCTTGACGCGAACGTCCAGCCAACGCAATGTTCCGTTGCGAAGAATACGAATTTCTTCCTGTACCATTTCATTATGATGTACTGACCGCTTCAAGGCTTCGCGTACAAGCGTTTTGTCGGAAGGATGGATAATCTCAAGAAAATCATTTCCGGTATATGATGTCGTACTGCGCCGCAAACCCAAGATACGAAAAAGCTCATCCGACCATTCGAGCACACCATTCGTTAAGTCTGAATACCAACTGCCCAGGTGTGCCATACGCTGCGCTTCTGCAAGGCTCTCCTCGCTGCGGCGGAGCTTTTCTTCCATTTTCTTTTGTTCGCTAATGTCGCGGGCTATGCTCACAAAGTGCGATGGAGTTCCGTCTTCATCGCGTACAAGTGATGTGCTGATATTGAGCCATAGCCAAGAGCCATTGCTATGGCGAACACGGAGTTCCAGATTTGTCCCGTCTATCTCGCCTCGTGCGCCTTGGAGCATAAGTTCGCCAACAGATGCATGGTATTCGGGATGAAGAAATTCCTGAAAATTTTTCCCAATCACATCTTCTAAAGCAAAGCCTAACGCGGTCTGGAAGGTATTGGAAGCGAAAGTAATCGTACCATCAAAGGCTACAGTGGTGATAATTGCGTTGGTATTATCAATGATATTGCGCAGACGCGCTTCGCTTTCCTGGAGCGCTTTCGATTGAAGCCGTCGTTCGGAAATATCGCGTACCGTCCCAAAGAGTTTGACAACATTACCTTCCGTATTTTTAATAGCCTTACCACGTGCTTCATGGTAGCGAGACTGTCCAAGAGGGTCAATGGTACGAACCTCCATTTTATACGGCGTACCGAACTGGATTGCCTCGTCAATAATCCCCGCCACTCGTATTTTATCTTCCTCGTGAACCATAGAGAGATACTGCTCCAGCGTCGGGGATAGAGATTGCGGTTCTATACCAAAAAGCCGAAAGGTTTCGTCAGACCATCGAATTTCTTGGCTCACAAGATTAAATTCCCAACTACCGATATTCGCGATGCGTTCTGCCTCTTCGAGCATCGCTTTGTGGTGGAATAAATCTTCTGCGATGGCTTTACGCTGAGAAATATCCGTTAGGCGCGTCACACGCACAAAGTGTTCGCCAATACGTAAGCGTTTCGCCAAATGTGCTGCCCAGAAAACACGCCCGTTTAACGTTACATATTCCAACTCAGCATAAATAGAGCCTTCCGATTGAAGTTCTCTTGTGCGCTCCTGAAGCTCTCTATCATTGAGAGGTATCGCTCGCAGAGATGCGCCACTGATACCCACAAGGGCTTGCTTTGTAGGTGCTTCAAAAAGCTCTACCGCACGCTCATTACACTCAATAATCCGTGAATCGTCTTCATCGGTAGAAAGAAAAAGTGCATCGGCGGAGAAATCGAACACAGCACGAAAAAGGTCGTCACTACCGATAAGGAGAGGCGTGGTGGCGAGAGAATTTGCCGTTTGCTCTGAGGAGGAAGATGAGGCTGGATAAAGCATATACACAATGAGAAATAAAGCAGCAAATCCGAAAACTATAAAGATACGCTAGGTATGAATTCGTTCTATGATGCGCGTTGTGGATTTCCCCTCGACAAATGGTATCACGACCACACGTCCGCCGCGCGCACGCACAACATCTGCTCCGACAATTGTTTCCGGCGTGTAATCACCGCCCTTGACAAGAACATCCGGCAGTAATGCGGAAATAAGTTCAAAGGGCGTGTCTTCGTCAAAAACACAGGTGTAATCTACAGAGCGCAGCGCTGAAAGCACTGCCGCACGGTCGCTTTGAGAATTAACCGGGCGCTCTACACCGCCAGCGTTACCCTTGAGACGGCGCACCGAATTGTCGCTATTAACGCCCACAATCAGCACATCACCCAGTTTTTTTGCTGCTTCCAGATATGTCGTATGCCCAAGATGAAGAATGTCAAAACAGCCATTGGTAAAGACCAGTGTTTTGCCTGCTTTGCGCAGTTCGGCAGATAGTGTTTGGGCAAGAGGCTGTGACAGAAGCATAGAACTTTATACGATAAAAAACGGGCGAAATATCAGATTGAATTCAAGCAGTACAAAAACTTCAAATGCCTGCGCTGCCACGAAAATGCGGCGACACAGACATTTGCATTATAGGCGAAAAATAGCGGAATTTTTACGCTTGGCGCAATGCCTCAGCGCCACCGACGACTTCGAGAATTTCAGTCGTAATCGCAGCTTGACGCAGTTTGTTGTACGTGAGCGTAAGGCTACGGTTCAGATCTTTCGCGTTACGAGTAGCATTTTCCATTGCCACCATCCGCGCAGCTTGCTCGGCAGCGTTCGATTCAAGCATAGCTCGCCAGACCTGCATATTGAGGTGTTTCGGTAGAATACCATTCAACACTTCCATTTGCGATGGTTCGTAGATATACTCGACATTGATTTTTTTCTCTGCTTTTTTTGCAGATTGTACGGGCGCAATCGGCAAGAAATCATGCACGGCAATTTCTTGCTTGGCAATAGAGCGAAATTCATTGACAATAATTTGCACTTTATCGTAATCACCCTTCAAAAAGCCATTGACTGCCACACGCCCAATTGCTTGCGCTTGCGAGAAATCCAATTTTTGGAATACGCCGGGGAATTTCGCATCAATAATCACCTCGCGGCGACTGAAAAAGTCCGTAGCGCGTTTCCCGATGGTGATAAGGTGAATGGTCGCTGTGGGGTACTGCTTTGCCAGCGCTTTGAGTTGATTCTGAGTGCTGCGAATAAGATTCGCATTGAAGCCGCCACACAAGCCACGGTCGGCACTGACGACGACAAGCGCGATATTGCGCACGTCTTTCCGCTGTTCAAAAAGCGGGCTAGTAAGATTCTCGTGGTCTTCAGCCAAGAGCGCAATCGTGCTGGAAAGTTTTTCTGCGTAGGGACGTGCAGACATGATGTTTGCTTGAGCGCGGCGCATTTTCGCTACCGCGACCATTTTCATTGCAGAAGTGATTTTTGCAATGTTCTTTACAGAACCAATGCGTGTGCGAATATCACGAAGAGTTGCCATAGCCTGATGTTGAATTACGAATTGTGAATTACGAATGGCGAGTAAACTCGCTCGTAATTGATAATTAAATGATAAATGCGTCTGCTTCGATTTCTACGAGCATTTCGGGGTCAATAAGACGACTAATCTCAATCATCGAAGTTGCAGGAAGAATCTCGCTAAAGAACTCGCCATGCGCCTTGCCGATGCTTTCCCAATCGTCAATATTTTTTACAAAAATGCGCGTCCGTACTACGTCTTTGAGCGATGCGCCTGCTTTTTGCAATGCCAAATCAATGTTGCGCAGTGCTTGAACCGTCTGTGCGTAAGCGTCGCCAATACCGACAATGTTGCCTGTTGCATAATCCGTTGCCGTCGTGCCTGTTACCCAGACGTGCTGTCCTATGCGCACAGCGCGGGAATAACCAACGATAGATTCCCATTTTGCGCCCGTGGCGACGTTGATACGTTCAGTGCTGATGTTGTTCTGTATCATTATTCTATGACGGCAATTTTTATCGGATGAATTTCGACATTGCCCCAAACATTGCCCAGTATGTATGGCTCGGCAGCATACCACGCATCGAAGTCGCTTTGCGCCTCGAACTGCAGAATCATTGTTGAGCCAATCATTGTGCCTTGCTCGTTTAAAAGTGCTGCGCCGAGAACGAAACAACCACGCGCTTTTAATGCTTTTACGCCCTCAAGATGTGCCGTTCGTGCTGTCATGCGGCGACTGAGCGCGTCAGCGTCGGTATGATCTTTGGCGTAAACGATATATTGCATCATACGATTGATGTGTTAGAAATGAGCATAGTCTTTGGCTAAATACTCACGAACATAGTCTTGAACGGCATCTTCAAGCGAAGTAAACGGCGTATAGATACGTGATTCCCTGAACTTACTCATATCAGCTTCGGTGAAGTATTGATATTGTGAGCGTAAACCTACGGGCATTTCCACATACTCAATGGCTACGGGACGTTCAAGAGCGAAAAAAACAGCCTTAGCAAGGTCATTCCACGAGCGGGCAAGCCCTGTGCCGAGATTGTAGATGCCGGAAATTTCTCCATAGCGAAGCATTGCGTAGAGTGTTTCGACCACATCTTTGACGTAGATGAAATCACGCTTTTGCTCGCCATCGCCGAACTCAGTTCGGTATGACTTAAAGAGTTGAATCACACCCGTTTCCTGTACTTGACGAAACGACTTCGCAATAACGCTTGCCATCTCGCCTTTGTGATACTCATTCGGACCAAAAACATTAAAGAACTTTACGCCGACAAACTTCGATTCTAAGCCGCTTCGCCGAACCCATTCATCAAACATCTGCTTTGAGTAGCCATACATATTAAGCGGCTTGAGATTGTCTGTGGCATGGTCGTCATAGCCCAATTCGCCTGCGCCGTATGTGGCGGCGCTACTGGCGTAGATGAAGCGGATATTTCGTGCTTCGGCATATTCAGCAAGGTCGCGGCTGTATCGGTAGTTATTTTCGAGAAGATAGTCAGCATTTTTTTCGGTCGTAGCGCTGCAAGCACCTAAGTGAAAGATTGCCTCAATCTCTGCACCGTATTCACCTTCCAAAAGCTCTTTGTGAAAGGCGTTTTTATGCACTACGTCAAGATACTTTTTGCCGACAAGATTTTTCCATTTTGCTGTTGTGCCAAGAGCGTCCACGATAAGAATATCGTGAACGCCTTTGTCATTAAGCATTTTGACCAAACAACTGCCGATAAATCCGGCTCCACCGGTTACAACTATCATTGTAGAACCTTTCCAAAAAAGCCGGAACAGCCTATTATTACAGCGTTGCCTTGAAAGCGGAGGAGAAATCTTTCAAGATTTCGTGCAATTTGCTTTCAATTTCAGCGTTTAATTCAGCTTTATCGGCAATCAAACTGAGCAAATCTTTATGGCGAACGTCCATACGCTCGAAAAGTTCTTGCTCAAAACGCTTGCAGGAATCTTTCGGCAACTCGTCGAGATAACCGTTATTGACCGCATAAATAATGGTTACTTGGCGCTCAACAGGATATGGCGAGTATTGATTCTGCTTCAAAATTTCATTCACACGTTCACCGCGACGAAGCTGCTGCTGCGTTGCTTTGTCAAGGTCAGAACCGAAGCGAGCAAATGCTTCCAGTGCGCGATATGCCGCTTGGTCGAGACGGAGCGTACCGGAGAGTTTCTTCATCGCTTTGTTCTGCGCATTACCACCTACGCGGGATACCGAAATACCAACGTTCAAAGCCGGACGAACGTTCGCATTGAAGAGGTTCGATTCCAGATAAATCTGTCCATCGGTGATAGAAATAACGTTGGTCGGGATGTATGCCGACACGTCACCTGCTTGCGTTTCGATGATAGGTAAGGCAGTAAGCGAGCCTGCGCCTTTTTCATCGGACATCTTTGCGGCACGTTCCAAAAGGCGGCTGTGGAGATAGAACACATCGCCCGGATATGCCTCACGTCCCGGTGGACGGCGCAGAAGCAATGACACCTGACGATAGGAAGCAGCTTGCTTCGACAAGTCATCGTAAACCACCAGTGCGTGTTTGCCGTTGTCACGGAAGAACTCGCCCATTGCTGTTCCTGCATACGGCGCAACAAACTGAAGCGGTGCGGGTTCGGAAGCATTCGCAGCAACGATAATCGTGTACTCCATAGCGCCCTGCTCACGCAGAACACCAAGAACGTTTGCAACCGTTGAGGCTTTCTGCCCAATGGCAACATAAATGCAATACACCGGCTCAATACCACGTGCTTTTGCTTCGGCACTGTGGGTGTATTTTTGGTTGATAATTGCGTCGAGAGCAACGGTAGTTTTACCCGTCTGGCGGTCGCCAATGATAAGTTCACGCTGTCCGCGACCAATCGGAATCAGCGCGTCAATCGCCTTGATACCGGTTTGGAGCGGTTGCTTTACAGACTGACGGTCAATAACGCCCGGAGCTTTGCGCTCAAGCGGAATAAATTTACCTTTGGTGTCAATCGGTGCGCCACCATCAATGGCTATGCCAAGCGGGTTCACAACCCGACCAAGCATCTCGTTACCGACCGGTACAGACGCAACGCGACCTGTACGCTTCACGGTATCGCCTTCGCGGACAAGAGTATCGTTACCAAAAAGTACCACACCAACGTTGTCCTCTTCGAGGTTGAGCGCCATGCCCATTACACCGTTGGGGAACTCCAAAAGTTCCGCAGCCATACAGTTGGAAAGACCATAGACGCGAGCAACGCCGTCACCGACTTGTAAGACGGTGCCGACTTCATAGACATCTACTTCTTTATCGAAACTCGTCAGTTGCTGGCGAAGTATCGTCGAAATTTCATCAGGGCGAACTGCTGTCATAGTTCAAACCTTTGTTACAATATTGAGAATGAGTAATTAGTTTAATTTCTCGTGTTTGTTTTGAATGTAAGAAAAATCTCAGCGTTTCCATTCAACATTCAAAAATATCTGTTCAGCGAAGTCGCATGAGTTCTGCCGCGTCTTGCTTTTCGATTTTGAGGCGGTCAGGATTCACCACGACTTTCGGTGCATCGTTCACTGCATCCATCGCAATAGAAATGTCACCGTTCCTTGCTTGGTTTGGCAATCCGGAAATAGAAAGAATGCCGTTATTCTTACAAAATTCTTTGACGATGCGAAGATCGCCACCGGGAGCAAGATAAATTACGTTTGCACCCACGCCAGCAGTAGCAAGTTGTGCTCCTTTGCTAGCGCTGGCTTTCATTCCCATGCTATTGAAAGCATCAACAATATCATCTTTGACATCCGCCGGAGTAGCATCTCCGAAGACAATAACGATTTTTATGCCGTCCTTTGGTATGCTTTTGTCATAACCGAAAACTTTCTTGAAAAACCGCGCTTGTACGGGAATCGGCACAGGCATATCCTGGGCTGACGATCCTTGGACTGCAATGACTACTGCAATAATGCAGATCGCTATCAAGCGCAAATATTTCATAACGTTTTGTACCCAGACTTTTTACGCACAGAAAGTATGGTAAGCACATCAAATCGTGAGATACGCTACCACGACCATTAAGCAGTTTAGTTCATTGTGCCTTCAAGCAAGCGTTTTTTCAGCAATACCAACTGCTGTTTGATGCTGCCGTCCATCATGCTATCACCGACTTTTACGGTAAAGCCGCCGATAAGCAAAGGATTGACGCTGTACGTGGGCTGCGGTTTTTTGCCTGTTTGCACGGCAATTTTTTTCACAAGATTGTCTTTTTGTGCCGCATCAAGTTCGATTGCCGAAGTGATTTCTACGGGCAGAATACTATTTTCTTTGTTGTAGAGAGCCTCGAAAGAATCAATAATATCTGCAAGTTCGTTTACGCGACTTTTTTCGACGAGCAAGGCGAGAAAGTTTTTCGTCATAGACGACAAATCAGCTTTCTCGGCGATTGCTTTGAGTGCAGCGCCTTTGTGTGCAGTTTTGATGACGGGGCTTGCGACAAAAAGCGCAAAATCATGCGATTCTTTCAGCATGGAGCGCAGACCGCGTGCGTCACTGATGATTGTTTCGAGAGCGCCTGTCTGCTTGGCTTCGTTGAAAAGCGCTGTTGCGTAGCGCGTGGCAACACGGGATTGGTGCATAACGGTTGTTCTTTTGAAGTTCTCGTGTGAGTAATTCTCGTTGAGATATTAGTTTTTCACTTTTTGCAAATCATCAATAAAGCCATCAACAATTTTCTTTTGCTGACCGGCATCCAGTTTCTCCTTCAGAATCTTTTCTGTTGCCATGACAACGAGGTTCGAGACTTCCTCGCGGAGAGACTGCATAGCAGCTTGCTTTTCGCGCTCAATCTCAGTGCGGGCTTCAGCGATTTTTTGCTCTTTCACCTTGTCGGCTTCTTGCAGTGCAGCTTGTACTTTTGCTTGCGCTTCGGCACGACCTTGACGAACAATTTCGCTCATTTCTTGCTGCGCTTTGGCAAGTTTCGCTTCGTTGTCCTTCATCATGCGTTCCGCATCAGCGCTTGCTTTCTCAGCACGCGAAATGGAATCTTCAATAGATTTCTCACGTGCGGAAAGTGCATTGGTAAGAGGTTTCCACGCAAATTTGCCAAGAATTAACGCAAAAATAGTGAAATTTACGATTGTCCAGATGATAAGTCCGGGCGAGACGCTCAGTACGCCATCCATAATGGTTCAGAATTTCAGTGAAACAAGGTATCTTTATTGGTTGAGATTTTGCAAAAACCTTATCACGAACAAGGCTTTTGCACAACCTCAGCAGCTAAATCATGAGATGACGACGAAAAAAGTTGTGCTTCAAACCAGCTTCAAATCTGGATTTGAAGCACAACAATTCTTTTTATTCCGTTTGGGTAAAGAATTACTTTACAGCCAAAAGGATACAAATTACGAGTGCGAAGAATGCGGCACCTTCGATAAGAGCAGCACCGATAATCATGGTTGTACGCAGGTCGCCCATTGTTTCAGGCTGGCGGCTGCTTGCTTCAAGAGCAGCAGCTACAAGTTGACCAATACCGATACCTACACCGATGATTGCGATACCTGCGCCTAAGCCGGCGGAAAGATACGCTAAAGCAGCATTTGTCATTGGATAATCCTCCGAAGAAATAGATAAAGTGATTGAAAAATGAACTCAGTAAGAGTTTGGTTACAATGAATAGATAATAGTCATCAACGTCTTTTTAGTGATGTTCTGCGTGTGCCTCGTCGTGCGCGTGTTCGCCGATTGCCATGCCGGTAAACACTGCTGTCAACATCGTAAAGATATAGGCTTGTAGAAATACCGCAAGCAATTCGAGGAAATAGATAAACACAGAAAACAGAACACTGGGCAAAGCAACACCCCATGATCTAAAAAAGAAAATCAATCCAATAAATGCCAAAAGAACAATGTGTCCAGCGGTCATATTAGCGAAAAGACGCATCGTCAGTACGAAGGGCTTGATGAAAAGGCTCATAAACTCAATCGGAATCATAATCGGTGCGAGGGCAATTGGTGCGCCACCCAGAAGGTGATGAAACCAAGCACCGATGCCAGATTCACGAATCGCCGTGTAGTTTATCACCAAAAAGGAAATAATCGCCAAGCCCGCGGTTACCCCGATTGCACCGGTTGCCGTATGCGCACCCGGCAGCAAGCCGAAAAGATTCATCAGTAAAATGCTAAAGAAGAGGGTAATAAAGTACGGCAAAAGGCGTACTCCGGCGGGACCTTTCACATTCGGATACACTACCTCATCACGCAAATAGATAACAACGGTTTCTATCATATTTTGCAAACCGCTAGGCGCTTTTTTAGGATTTTTCTTGTACTTGCCGGCAACAAACAAGCCAATCGCAGCAAGAACGGCAAAGGCAATCCATTGGAACATCACATAATTCGTGACGGACAAATCGAGTTGTGGCGGTTTCATATCGGCTTTGCGAACGGGATGCCCCTTGTGCATTGTGAATACGCCAGCTTCTTCCATTTTTACGGGATTTGCGTAAGCGTGAAAGCCGTTGTCAACGAGCATTATCGGCAAGTCAGCAACATGACCAAACAGCACGAAACCGTGATGGTCACCAAGTTCACCAAGAAGGTGCGTAAAGACTTGCTCAGGGGGAACATCATGCGATGCACCATGAGTATCATGCGCACTTGTGGCGGCTTCAGATACCGATGCTGCGGCATTGTGCGTGGAATCCGTATGAGACGGTGTTGTTTGTTCGGCTGGCGTGGAATGCGTATCAGCGTTCATACTGTCCGGGCGTGAAAGAGTGAAATGATTATTGTATTGTGTTCTCTACATTATGATCGTTCGGCGTTTGATGCAACAATTCCTGTTCTACGTCTTGCTGCACGGCATCACCGTAGGAATTTATACGAGTTTTTTTTGCCGCATATAGCGCACGAGAAATGGCTAATTGTCTTCGGTGAAGAAAGAGGATTTCTCCGCCCATTGCTGCTATGTAGCAACAGAGCAATGTTAAAACAAAGGGAATTGCTGCGAGATGCCAAATGCGCAAGCCGTACCAAACGGCAAACAGCGTTATGACCATACGTCCGGCCATGCTGCCAAAAACAACCCGCATAAACACGTTCACATCGTTTTGGTTGAGCGCAATGCGAAAGGTAATCATCGCAATGCAGATATTGGCTACGGCAAATATTATCCCCCAACAAACGCTTAATACTTCATGATTCATGGCATTTGCGATTGTGAAGTATCGGAATCAGTATCCTTTGTGCTTTTGAGGATGCTTTTCGGTGTTTTTTGTTTGTTGGAATAATTGATTACTGTTCGTACAAGCTTTATCATTCCACCAACAAGACCAAAGATAAGCAATGCCACAAACCAGAAAGGGCTTGTCTGAGCATATTTGTCGATAAACCAACCCATCAAGCCAAATCCACCAACCGTTCCTGCAAGCTCAAAACCGATATTCATCAGAGGAGCAGCCTCGCGTATTGCATCAGATGTTTTTTGCGGGGTGTGCTTTTTTTTGAGCGAAAGCGCCATAATTTTCAAGAGAAATATTGCAATAAAGCAAGAAAAACAAATCTGGCGCTGCGTTTTGTGCAGGGTTGGCATGGAATCTGTGCAAGAATAGCCAAAACTACATAAGCATACAAAGTTAATGTGTGGCTCTTTACCATCAAACAAAAAATTTCCGCTTTTCTATAAATTCCTCACTTTTCCATAAAAATCATCGTTATTGGCAATCATGCCCGCCGTAAAAAATGCAACGAAAGACTTTTTGTAAGTGATGAAAATTTCGCAATTTTGTAGAACCAATTTCACTCGTCTCATTTTTCATTTGGAGTTTCTGTTATGTCAGAACCGACGCACCTTACCGACGACAATTTCCAAGCAGAAGTCTTGGATTCCGACAAACCCGTTCTTGTGGACTTCTGGGCTGCATGGTGCGGTCCCTGTCGTATGATTGCTCCGCTCATCGAAGAAATCGCTCGCGATTACGATGGGAAAGCAAAAATCGGTAAACTTGACGTTGACAATAATCAGCGCGTGGCTATGCAATACGGCATCCGCTCTATCCCGTCGCTGCTTATTTTCAAAGGCGGTAAGGTTGTTGACCAAATCATCGGTGCAGTGCCGAAAGCGCACATCACTGCTAAACTGGACGCTGCTGCGAGTGTAAACTAAACACACCCCTACAACTGCGCTCATGAAGAATCAAAGCGGCTTTCGGAACAATTCCCCGGAAGCCGCTTTGTTGTTTATGCAGCTAAGCATCTGGACAGTGATTCTTGGAACACAGACAAGAGTGTCTGTGCCACCGAAACCAGTTCCCATGCCGTAGCACAGACTGAGCGCCGCGCTCATCCTGTCTGTGCAGATAGTTCAAGATAATTTCGTTCAACACCTTA
>JANYDO010000212.1 GCA_025363605.1 Candidatus Kapaibacterium sp. | reverse complement strand
GTTGACGAAAAAGGCCTGCGTTCATACTTGAGTAAGCGTACGAGACGCTCGGTGGCGGCGGCACGGGAGCAGCAATTTATCAAAATCGCTCTTCCGGCACAACTACCGATTGGCTCTTACACATTAAGACTTCTGGCACTCCGCACCGATACGACGGCAAAATATGGTGAACGCGATGTTATAGCCGCTTCTGCCCGAACCATGCGTCTCGACTGGAAGGGCTTAGGAATGTTAGCGATGATGAAAGGTGAGGACTTGACAAAAGCTATTCGTCAGATGCGCTATGTCGCTTCGCCGCAGGAAATTGCAACGATGCACAATAGCGCGACTGAAGAAGAGAAACAGCGCCGTTTCTTTGAGTATTGGCAGCATCTCGACCCAACCCCCGCTACGGTGCGCAATGAAGCATTTGAAGAATACTATCAGCGCATAGACTACGCAAATCGTAATTTCCGCGCCATTAGCTTCGGCGACGGCTGGATGAGCGATCTGGGCATGGTCTATATCATTTTCGGTCCGCCGCAGTTCACGCGGGATTTTCGCCGCGATGGGCGAATTATCTGGACGTGGCAGTATCCTAGCTATGGACGAGAATTTGTCTTTGTGGATTACACCGGCTTCGGCAACGACTTTCGCTTGACTTCGGGAATGCCGTTTGAACGGTATAGGTATCGGCGGTAGTAGCTTGAACAATAGCAAGAAACAAATAATATTACGCATTCAACTTCAACTTGAAACACCTTGGGACACATCCTCATCACCGGCGGCGCAGGCTTCATCGGACAAGCTATCACCCGCACTCTTTCTGACAATCCAAATAATCACATTACGCTCGTGGACAATTTTGCTCGCGGGCGTGTAGATGCTGATTTGCAGACGGTTCTTGACCGAGCAAATGTTACATTTATTCAAGGCGATGTTACCGATAGCGCCTTTTTCGCGGCGTTGCCGGATAATTTCGAGTACATTTACCATTTAGCGGCAGTCATTGGTGTTCGGAATGTCATGGAGAAGCCCGACAAAGTCTTGTACGTCAATGCTATTTCGACGTTATACCTGTTTGAATACGCCAAACGATTGAAAAACCTCAAGCGCATACTATTCTCCAGCACGAGTGAGATTTATGCCGGAACGCTCAAACACTTTAACATTGCTGTTCCGACACCCGAAACAGAGCCGCTTACGCTTGATGATATTACATCGCCCCGCACAACGTATATGCTGAGTAAAATGTACGGCGAATCCATCTGTTTCAATTACGGACGGCTATACAATATCCCATTTACGGTAGTGCGCTATCACAACGTTTACGGTCCGCGCATGGGATTTCTTCACGTTGTTCCTGAAATGTTTATCAAAATTCGGGACAACGATACGATTGATGTTGCTTCGCCCACGCACACACGCGCCTTTTGCTATATTGACGATGCTGTGCAATCAACCATTCTGGTAACAGAACACGCGCAAACGCAAGGCGAAATCATCAATATCGGCAATCAAGAGCAAGAAATAACCATTCGGGATTTGGTACAAACAATTGCGAAAGTGATGGGAAAAAGTATTAGCTTGAATGAACTGCCCGACACGCCCGGCTCGCCAGCCCGTCGCTGCCCGGACACAAGCAAAATCAAGACTTTGACAGGCTTTGTACCACAAGTGGCACTCGAAGAAGGTATTATGCGAATGTATGCGTGGTACAAAGACAAACTGGATTCACGGCATGAATAAGAACGTATTCCTCGCAAAAGCCTCATCAAAGCTCAATATTGCGGAATACGCTGTGCAGAAAAATGAATACGAAGCGGTGACTTCACTGTTATATTTTGCGCTATTTCATACGATGCAGTCTGTCATTGACAATCCCCCACAAGGCGCTTGGAAACACGTGGCAATTGCGAAAGTGTTCAATTCATATTGTTTTCAGCAACAGATTTTCTCGCGTACAATGCTTGCAAATATTAGCCGAATGTATCACGAGTTATATGAGTTCCGCAAACAATCAGATTATTCCGATGAACTGTTTTCTGACGAAATTAAGCAAAAAATCGAACAGCACATTACTCTTTTACACGAGGTTGTATCATGCTTACAGCAACTGTAACTATCGAAATCTTAGAGCGACTCCAAAAAATTCCCTTTATTGAAGAAATTGAAATTATTGAGCAGCCGGATGGCGTAGAAGCTGACCTTTCGCTTCGTTTGCATACGATTCCTTTCATTGAAGAGCAGCAACGGAGCATCGTTACCAGCACTATCGTCGCATGGGAAATGCAAGAATTGGAACGCACTGGCGAAATGCCCGGTATCTACTGGGAATGGGTACAGAATCATTATGCGTAAATGATTTGAAATATCTTGTGTGAATAACAACATCTGAATAGCTGAACGTAAAATAAATATGAGCGCAGTACGAAAACTTGATCGCACCTCCGCAAGCGTCTATCTGCACGAAGACACATACTTGCAGCGAGAAATTGATGCGGTAGAAAAAACAGAGTATATCGCCGGAATTCTCTATCCGCGCTGGCAAATGATGGCGGGCGGACGACTCGTGCACAATCTTTTGTGTAGCAATATCATCCGCGCATTAGGAAACACTCTTGCCGGAAGTAAGTGTCGCACACTGACAAGCGACACCCGCATCCACAATCCTCGTACACCTGCGTATTTGTACCCTGATGTCGTCGTTGTTTGTGGCAAACCGGAATTGCGCAAGCATCATTCGCTTGTCAATCCGACATTGCTTGTCGAAGTATCGTCGCCCAAAAGCGTGGAGTATGACCGCACCACAAAGCTCTTGATTTATGACACGATTCCGTCGGTACAAGAATATCTGATTGTTTCCCAAGTAGCACAAGAAATTATCCTCTTTCGGCGCGACGAAGCAGGGAGACTCGCATTTGTCGAAATCGCCACTGAAACGCTCATACTGGAGTCTGTTACTTGTACGCTTACCATCCGAGACATTTACGAAGACACAAGTTTTGAAGACGACGAGAGCATGGACGATGACGACGACACAATTTCTCAATAACCATGCCCCCACTATATTCCACGACTAATCCAATCCCATGAAAGCAGTTATCCTTGCAGGCGGCTTAGGCACTCGTCTTCGCCCATTTACTAATATCATTCCGAAGCCCCTTTTACCACTCGGCGAGGGCGAACCGGCAATGATGGAAGTGCAAATCCAAATGCTCAAGACGCATGGTTTTGACGAAATCTACGTGGCGACAAACTACAAATCTGAAATGGTCGAAGCATTTCTGGGCGACGGCTCAAAGTATGGTGTAAAACTCACTTTTAGCCAAGAAGATAAGCCGCTCGGTACGTGTGGACCAATCACCCTGCTCAAAGACCGCTTAACAGAGCCGTTTTTGCTGATGAATGGTGATATTTTGACCGCGCTGGACTTTACCAAAGCGTACAAGTTTGCGCTTGAGTCCGATGCGAATTTCGTAGTCATGACCAAAGAAATCATCACGCCCTTTGCCTTCGGGAAAATCACGACCGAAGGAGATTATATCACCAACGTAGAAGAAAAGCCGGATTTCAAGTTCGAGATTTTGTCCGGGATTTATTTCCTGAAACCCGCACTGTTCGACATTATCCCAAGCGATACCTATTACGGCATTGACACGCTCATCAAGGATTTGCTGGCGCGAAACATGAAAGTTGGTCGCTATCTGATGCAAGAATACTGGCTCGACATCGGGCGAGTGAACGACTACGAAGCCGCACAAGTGGCATACAAAGAGCATTTTAAGCCGGCGACGGCAGAGTAATTTTTGAATTCACATTGATTTTTCAAACATCACAGAGTTCGCGTTATGCAGTCGTACCAACCCACAAACAACGTCCGCATCGTTACCGCCGCTTCACTCTTCGACGGACACGATGCTGCTATCAACATTATGCGTCGCATCATCCAAGCCACAGGCGCAGAAGTGATTCACTTAGGGCATAACCGCTCTGTCGGGGAAATCGTGGATGCTACCATTCAAGAGGACGCACAAGCTGTCGCAATTACCAGCTATCAAGGCGGACACAACGAGTTTTTCAAGTATATGCGCGACCTCCTCACCGAGCGTGGAGCAGAGCACGTTAAAATATTCGGCGGCGGCGGCGGCACGATTTTGCCGGAAGAAATTGCCGAGCTTCATGCGTACGGAATCAACCACATTTATTCGCCGGAAGACGGGCGGACGATGGGCTTACAAGGGATGATTAACGACCTTGTTCAGCAAGCAGATTTTTCGCCCTCAGAGCTTTCCCACGGCACCGAAACGGCGCTTCTTGGGAAAGCAAAACAAGGCGATAAAGCCGCAATGGCGAGGCTTCTCACGCTTATTGAGCTTGGAAAATGTGAGACGCTACCCACTATCGAAGCAGCAGCAAGCACCCACAAAACGCCGATTCTTGGCATCACCGGCACAGGCGGCGCTGGGAAATCTTCTCTCACAGATGAACTTGTGCGGCGCTTTTTGATGGATTTCACCGATAAGCGCATTGCGATTATTTCCGTTGACCCCTCGAAACGCAAAACGGGCGGTGCTTTGCTAGGCGATCGTATTCGTATGAACGCTATTCACAACCCGCGAGTATTTATGCGCTCGGTAGCAACGCGGCAGTCCAACGCAGCTATCAGCACAAGCATTAAAGCAATGCTCCCTGTGGTAAAATTAGCGGGCTATGACCTCATTATTATCGAAACGGCAGGAATCGGGCAAAGCGGCTCAGAAATTACCGACATTGCCGATGTATCGCTTTATGTGATGACTCCCGAATTTGGCGCGGCGACGCAACTGGAAAAGATTGATATGATTGACTATGCCGACGTGATTGCGCTTAATAAATTCGACAAAGCCGGAGCGCTCGACGCACTGCGGGATGTGAAAAAGCAATACCAACGCGCACGAGGACTCTGGGACAAGAAACCCGACGAAATGCCGGTCTATGGCACGATGGCTTCGCAATTTAATGATCCCGGTATGAATACGCTTTATCGCGTTCTGATGGAGACCATTGTAGCAAAGACAGGTGCAGCGCTTCACACGGGATTTGAAGTATCGGAAGAAATGAGCAAAAAAATCTATATCATTCCGCCTAACCGCACACGCTACCTTGCCGAAATTGCGGACGAACACGACCGATACAAAAAGCACACCGCCGAGCAAGTCAAACTCGCACGGCGGATGTATCAGTTGGAAGGCGCTCTTGAAGCACTCAAAGAGGCGTAAATACGAGCAAAGCAAGTATTATAGCGCCTTGTCGTAAAGACGATAGGTTTTGTAAATCTTTCCTTTCATTGTTCTGGTCAGTGCCAAATTCATATCTGCATTTGCTTCGTCTATCCATGATGCCTCGCCGCCGGCGGGGTATTTTTTTGAGGCGCGGTCACCAATTTCGTAGTACATCACAGCATCTACGCCAGTTTTACGGAATTCCGGCAGTACACCCATGATGACGATACGGCAGAAATCTACCTCTTTTTGCCTCGTAAGCAGATTCCATCCCGCACCCAAGAGCGAGCCGCCGGAATTGTGAATCATAGCGCGGTTGATGTCGGGCAAAGCAAGCAGGAATCCCGCAGGCTTACCCGCTACTTCTGCAAGAAAGATAATGTGCGGGTCGGCAACAGGTTTCAAATCATTTACAAGAGCATCCCATTCGGCATCGGTAAATTCTACCATGCCCCAATTCTCGCGCCATGCGGCATTGTAAATGACTTTAATCGCATCAGTATCTTTTTTGAACTGCGCTTTGTCTTTGAAGTTCACTTCCCGAATCGTAATCTTATTCCGCTCACGAATAGCCTCTTGCAGGCGCTTCATTTTGTCGGACTTGTAATCTTCGTGCTTCAGCAAGTACGCATAGTTGTCTTTCACTTTCACATATCCGGCATTGTCAAACAACGTCACGTAGTATGCGGGATTGTATGTGGTCAAAATCACCGGCGGCGAATCGAAACCATCCACCAAAAGCGCTGCTTCATCATTCATCGAAGGATTGACGGGACCTCGCGCTGTATCTTTACCTTCAGATTTTAGCCACGCTTCGGCAGCACGGAAGAGCGCATTAGCAGTTTCCTGATTATTCTCGCTCTCGAAAAAGCCGATGAAACCTACCTTGTCGTTAAAACGCTTATTGTGATTCTCGTTCGTAATAGCCGCAATGCGCCCCACGACCTCGCCACTGCGCTCGGCGAGAAACATCCTGAGTTTGGAGTGCTGGTAAAAGGGGTTTTTCGTTACACTCAGCAGTTTTTTGCGCTCATCAATAAGCGGTGGCACCCAGTTTTTATCGCCCTTGTAGAAATTCCATTGCGATTTGATAAACCGCATACGGTCTTGTTCTGTTTCGACCGCACGAATAGTAGCAGCGCTCATAGTATGTCCCGAATAATGAGAAAAGAAAATTGATAGTTATTCCGATGCAACCGATGAGGAATCTGTCGCTTTGCCACTGCGAATCCGCATATTGAGCATTTCCACCGCAAAGGAAAACGCCATAGCAAAATAAATATAGCCTTTGGGAACTTCAATGTGGAAACTCTCTGCCGCCAATAAGAAACCGACAAGCATAAGGAAAGACAGAGCAAGCATCTTCATCGTAGGATTGCGCTCAATAAAATCGCTAATAAAGCCGGAGAAAGCGAGCATAATGATAAGCGATACCACGACCGCTGCCATCATAACGGGAAGTTGATTCGACAATCCGATAGCTGTGAGAATGGAATCAAACGAAAAGACAATATCAAGAATGACCACTTGCGCAATCACACCCGGCAGCGTGGAGCGTTCCTTCAAGTTACCCGATGCGCCGCCTTCGCTCATACTGTCGTGAATTTCGCGTGTGGTCTTTGCCATAAGGAACAAACCACCGCCCAGCAACACTACATCCCGCCCCGTAACACCGTGATTCCATATCTCCAAAAACGGTGTGGTCATGCCGGACAAATACGAGAGAAATGACAGTAAGATGAGGCGAAATATGAGTGCCAATCCCAAGCCAATGAGTCGCGCTTGTCGGCGCTGTACAGAGGGTAAATGATTGACGACAAGCGAGATAAAAATAACATTGTCAATACCTAGCACAATTTCCATCACCGAAAGCATGAGAAAACTCAACCATGTGGCAGGAGAAGTGAGAAGTTCCAACATAGTGTTTATCGGGGGTTGAAGG
>JANYDO010000208.1 GCA_025363605.1 Candidatus Kapaibacterium sp. | reverse complement strand
ATAGCCATGAACACCGTCATCGCTGTCCCGGTGCTGACGGATGTTCGACCGACGCTGAATAATGCACAGCGCCCGCCGTGGAGGGCTGCGTAATGCCAGTCAAAATACCAGATTTCAAACTGACGTGGAACGGCAAATCTACCGACGACCTCAAAGGGCAGGTGGCAAAAATTATCTTTGAGGACTACGAACATGGGCGGGCGGATTCAGTCGAAATAATGTTCCAAGACATTTCGAAGCTATGGGCTTCCGATTGGTATCCTGTACGTGGGGATAGTATCAAACTGGAATTGGGCTATAAAAACGAGGCACTGGCGGATTGTGGGAAATTTGAGATTGACGAAATCCAAATTGATTATCCGCCGAATACGCTGACCGTTCGAGCGCGTTCTGCATTCCCCTCACGGGCGTTGTCGCAAGAAAACACCCACGCTTACGAAGGCACGGCGCTTTCGGCAATCCTGACGCTGATAGCGGGCAAACATAGCCTCACGGCTGAATTTTCAGGCGATGATGTTCAATTCAAAGTGCTGGTGCAAAAACGCGAAAGCGACACAGCCTTTCTCAAGCGCCTCGCGGAAAAATTCGGGTTCATTTTCAAAATCACCGACAAAAAAATGATTCTCTACGACCGCAAAACGATAGAGAAACGCGCCGAAGTCGTAACGCTGAAAGCGGGCGAAAATCACTCGCTTTCGCTCCGCGAGACGAGCACGGGCGAGGTGAAAAAGACCAAAGCCGCGTATTTTGACTGGTGGGAAGAAAAAGTCATAGAAAGTACGGAAACGAGCGAATACACGCCCGTTAGCACCGACGAGCGGAGGCTATACGACAAAGTAGAAAACGCGGGGCAATCAAAATCGGTTGCTGAATCCGCAAGGCGCTTGAGTGATTACAAACGTGTCGTGGATGTAATTCGAGTAAGAGATTCGCAGAATTTGTTATTGGCGGGCGTTACCATCAAATTGAAAGATTTCAAAAACTATGACGGGCTGTATTTCGTGGAATATGCACGGCACGTGATGACAGGTACGGCACACTATGAAACCGAACTCAAAGTAAAGCGGGTGAAAAAATAATGCTCAAAATAGGCACGGTCACAAAAGTTGACCACGCAAAAGCGCTGGCAAAAATCACCTTTGCGGAAGAGCAAGGGCGCGACGGCGGGAATAAATTCGCCGTCTGGCTGCCGATGCTGCACTTGCACACGAAAGACGACAAGTATTTCACTATGCCTGATAAAGGCGAGCTAGTAGCGTGTTTGATGGATGAAACGTGGGAAACAGGTGTCATCATGGGCGCACTGTACAGCAACAAAAACAAACCACCGTCGGAAGCGGGCGAAGATAAATCGGTTATTAAATTCAAGGACGGCACGGTGATAAAATACGACCGCTCCGGCAAAAAACTGGACGTGAGCGCTGTCGGTGATATTACCATTACTGCCAGTTCCGGCACGGTGAAAATCGAAGCACTAACGGTGGAAGTAAAAGCCACAACAGCCAAAATTGAGGCAACAACGGCAACCATCAAAGCCAGTTCCGGGACGGCTTCGCTGCTCGATACCTTTACTGGACTTACCTCTCACCTTTTTGTCCCCAACGCATAATGGCTATCCTCGGAACAACTATCGCAACCGCCGCAAAAGCGGCAATCGCTACAAACCCGAAATTTAACGGTGTTACGCCGGAACTATCCGCGTTCGTGGATGCTCTTTCGGACGGCGTAGCAAATGCTGTCAACGCCGAACTAGGCATCATCAAAACGTCGTACAACCTCCACGTTCACCCCGGCATTGGCGTTCCACCTGTGCCGCCGCTCACCTAACACAACATGAATATCACCATTGAAGTACAGGACGCCGAACTGAGCGCCACGCTCACGCGGCTGCGTACCAGAACAAGTAACTTGCGCCCCGTGATGGGCGAAATCGCCGAGACGATGCGCACGTCGGTAGAGCAGAATTTCAAGCAAGAAAGCGGGCGTGAACCTATTTCAGGGCGTGGCGGAGCATGGGCAGACCTTGCGCCGTCCACGAAAAAAGCACGGGCAAAAAAGGGGAAAACGGGGCGCAAACTTCAGGTCACGGGGATGCTTCTCGGGTCACTCACCAAGCAAACAACAGCCACCGAAGCGCTGCTCGGCACAAATAAAAAATACGCCCGCTATCTGAACGACGGCACAAAAAGAATGCCCGCCCGCCCCTTTATGGTTATTCAGGAAGCGGACAAGCAGGAATTTGGCAAAACTGTGGAAGACTATTTTAGGGATGCGTAATTCCCTCTCCAATTGTGAGCCTAACTTTAATCATCCCACACCTCGTTTTTGTTTAATTTTTTGAATAGCACTATCGGAATAGTACAGTTTTGCCCGTCCGTTTTCGATTACGCGCTCGAAATCGTCTGCGTCCAATATCGCGGGCGCTGACCATTCCACGCGCCCTTTGCGTTTTGACTGCCTACCGTTTGTGTATTCGGTAAGCGTCGTCTGCGAGATATTCAAAATCTCGCAGACTTGTTTTGCTGTGTATTTGTTCATGCTGATAAGATGAAGCCCCGCTTGCGCGGGGCGTAGGTGGTCATGCTTCAGTTTCATCAACCCATACATAAAAATCTGAATCGTCTGCGTCGGTTTCAGTGGATTCACGAAACCCGATACTATCCCATCCGCCATCGTCGCACATTTCGTAGCAACGTTGGTCTAATTTAATAACACGGATGCGGCGTGTGCCGTCTGCAATTGCATCCGCGATGTTGTTGTTGTATAGAATAGCGCTGGCAACAGCTTCGCCTTCAGTACGACCAATGCCGTACATTGGTTTGCCGCTAATGCTAAAATCGACAACTGCGTAGCCAAAAACTACTGCTGCGGGTGTTTGTGCTGTTTTCATTATATTTGCTCCGAAAAAGGTTTTTGATTTTCAAGCGCGGTGTGAATTTGGTTGTT
>JANYDO010000192.1 GCA_025363605.1 Candidatus Kapaibacterium sp. | reverse complement strand
TGACCACGAACTTGTTCGATACGCAATGGAGTCGTGGATGACGCAAGACACTGCGCCCCCCACGACCCCAGAAGCGACTCATATTACGGTCGTCGGAACGGCTTCCAATGGAGCGGACGCACTTACTGGAATTCGAGGAATGCAGAATACGGACACAGCGCCCAATTTCCTGCTCATAGATTTTCAACTGCCCGATATGTTGGGTTCGGAGGTGATACATACTCTTCGCACCGAAGGTATTGGCACGGCGCAAATGCGAGCGTTAGTAATGACGGGAATGGAAAACGCTCCGGTCAAAAACATCCTCGCAAGCGGCGCAAATGGCTACCTTTCAAAACAAGAACCAAGCACGACATTCCTCGCAGCGCTGCGTCAGGTCTTTCTAAAGCCCGACGACCTGTGGCTGAATCCCGCAGAAGCAAAGCGAATGCTCAACGCAGAGCGCTCACTCACAACTGCCGGAATAACTTCTGCCGAAAAAAATGTCCTGCGCTTGCTGTATCTAAGCAATGAGGAAATAGCCGAGGCACTGAATATCAGTCGGGGAACGGTAAAAAATCATCTCAATAACATGTACTCCAAACTCGGCATTAATTCTCGCCCCGAAGCAGTTCAGTTTGCGCTTAAAGTAGGTCTTCTACCAAGAATCCACAGCTAAAAAAATGTGTTGCTTGGCAATGAGGCGCTCCCAATTTCCTTCATAATCATAATGACGAACACTTCATCTACCGTTTCCACAGCAGTATCTACGGGCTTTCCCAGTCGTACGCCACGCATTTTGATTGTGGACGATATGATGGAAAATTTGCAAGCACTTCGCGGGCGATTGCGTTTGAAGCACTACTCTGTGAGCGAGGCGACAAGCGGGAAAGAAGCGCTACAGTATCTCCAAGAGCGCATCGAAGGCAACGGGGAATTACCAGACCTTATTTTGCTAGATGTGCAAATGCCTGAGATGGATGGTTTTGAAGTGTGTCGCCAGTTGAAAGCGGATGCCTTCTTATCCGAAATTCCTGTTATTTTTATCACGGCTCGCAGCGAAATGGATTCTATCGTAGAAGGCTTTAATTCAGGAGCGGTAGATTATGTCATTAAGCCATTCCACGCAACCGAGCTACTCACACGAGTCAAAACCCATCTCGACTTGAAATTTTCTCGTGATGCTCTCCGCGATAACAACGCTCTTTTGGAAAAGCTCAATCGTGAGAAGAGCGAGTTTATGGGCATTGCCGCACACGACCTCAAGAATCCTCTTGCAACGGTACGCTGGCTCACAGATTCTCTGAAATCCGGCACTCTGCCACCCGAAAAAGCTGCCGAAACATTAGATAATGTCACCCTTGCAGTCGAGAGAATGTTTCGTCTTGTCAAAAATCTGCTGGATGTGAATGCAATCGAAGAATCGGCAGTTATGCAGCATGAGAAAAACCATGCCGAAACTGCTTTCCACCTTCCTTCGGAAAATATCAACCTTGTTTTTGCTGCTGCCGACGTTCTGGCAAATTATGAAGAGCAAGCCCGTCAAAAAAGAATTGAAACAACCTTTGCGAACAACGCACCCAACGCTACCATTCGCGTCAATGCTGAGGTTCTCACGCAAATTTTGGATAATTTGATTTCTAATGCCCTGAAATATTCACCTCTGGATACCGTGATTTCCGTTACTGTGAGTGGAAACGAAGAAGTTGCCAGCGTTTCTGTGCAAGACGAAGGCGTAGGTATCGCAAGTGAAGAGGCTTCACGGCTTTTCACAAAATTTGGAACACTTTCGTCCAAAACCACTGGCGGAGAAGATTCTACAGGGCTAGGATTATTTATTGTTAAAAAGCTAACCGAAGCCGCAGGCGGTAGCGTGAGTTTTACACCAGCACCCAAGCGCGGTTCGATATTCAGTGTTGAGTTTCCCGTTGCGAAGCGACCACTAGCAATAACGACCGAAAGCGAGGATGGCGAATGAATGGATTGTCCCAATCTTCAGTGCCTTCAGCAGCTCATGGGGCTTCATCCAATCGCTTCACAAGTCGCTTTACCACACGCCTCACACTAACGATTATGGTGGCGGCAATTCTGCCGACGGCACTTGTGGGATATGTATGCATACAGACTGCATTGCAAAGTCAAAAAAGCACCGCGCGGGAATACTACTTCGCAACCGCCGAGCGAGTACAAGACAAACTAATGTACCGTGTGGAAAGCGCATCCAATCTGCTTTCCAATGCAACAACGATTCTGGCAAACCGTAGTATTGACGAAAGCTCGGCGATAGAAGCCGTGCGCTCAATGCTTGCCACGACCGATGACGTGAGCGCTCTCGGCATCTACGACACTCAAGGTAACGTCGTCGAAATACTTGCCAAGCAGCACAAGCACGCACTTCCGAGCAAACTCCCTCCCGCATACTTGAGCAAAATGCTTGTGTACAGTACCTCACAAACTGTTATCGTCGGCTCACCCGAAGTGCTTCTTGATGGAGCGCCAGCCGTACTGCCGATTTGTGCAGCGTGGAAATCACAAGCAAACCAACGCGCAGCAAACCCAAGCGCTCCCACGCCAATTATCGGCTTTGTCGTTGTGGTTCTTGAAAGCGAGTATTTATGCACCTTAGCAGAAAACATTTCATCACAGATGTTTGCCGGAGCGACGGGAAGAGTGATCATGTTAGACTCAACGCTGCACGTGCTGGCTCACACCGAGCGAAAGCGTGTGGAACGCAACGAATCCTTGCAGGACAAAGATATATTTGCCACAACGAGTTTTCAGAGCGGACTAAGTGAATATGTCGGCGCGGTGCAAGAATATAACAATGCAAATGATGTTCCGATGCTTGGCGTAGCGCTTTTTATGCCGCTTTTACGTATGGTCATTGTTGTCGAAGAACCTCAATCTCTCGCTTATCGCGGACTCGCAGTCATGCGTCGAAATGCGATTCTCTGGACGCTTGGCTGCGCTCTCCTCGGTGGTTTGGCATCGGTACTACTGGCGCAGCAATTTTCCAAACCAATACAGCATCTTGCCGAAGCCGCTTCCATGCTGGCACGGCAGGACTTTACGCCGCGCCTCTTGGAAAAGCGTTCTGATGAATTTGGTCTGCTTTATTCCACGCTCAATCACGTTGCCACGGAGCTTGGGAAATATCAGCGCCTAAACATCAATCAAATTATTACCGAACGGAACAAACTCCAAACCGTTGTGCGCCAAGCCAATGATGGCATTTTGCTTTTGGATGCCAACCAAAATATTGTCATCGTCAATAGTGTTTTTGGTTTGTGGTTCGGCATGAACAGCAGCAATGAAGGAACAAACTTTGCGTCGCTTGTCAGCAATAGTTCGGCGCAGGAAGAAGTCCTCGCCAGTGTGCAAAAACTTTCCATGAGTTCGGAAACAATACTCCCTTGTGAATTCACGCTCAAAACGAATACCGAACTCAAAGAGCGTGTTGTGCGTGGCTCGCTTATCAAAATTTTTGCAGAATTCCGGGGGGGCGCTACTGAGGAAACAGCGCTCATTTCGGAGCTTCCTGCGTCGCCGACCGCTTTCCTTTTCCTCCTGCGTGATGTGACGCGCGAGGTGGAAACAGACAGGCTCAAAACGGAGCTTGTTGCGATTGTCGCTCACGAGCTGCGTTCTCCGCTCAATAGCATCTACGGTTTGGCAGAACTTATCGGTGAAGGTATTTTGGATGCTGATGAAACAACGGAATACGGACGAACGATTGCCTCGCAAAGCCGCAAGTTGGCAGATATTATCAACAAATTTCTCGACCTGAGCCGTTTAGAATCCGGCAAGACCGACATACGGCACATTCCATTACAACTGGAAAAGATTATTCGCACCGCAATGACCACCAATGCGCCACTTGCTGCGAAGAAATCCATGCAGATTCATACGAATATCCCTGCTGACATTTCTCCTGTCATGGGCGACCCCGATTTGCTGGTGCAAGTAATGGTAAATCTTCTGAGCAATGCTATCAAATACTCACTACCCGAAAAACCTATTACCGTAGAAATTCGTAACGAAAAAGAAGCCATCCGTGTTCTTATTACCGACGAAGGTTACGGCATTTCAAGTTCATCTCAAGAAAAACTCTTCACGAAATTTTTTCGTGCCAGCGATGACAAACGCATCAAAAACGAATCCGGTACCGGTCTGGGTCTGGCTTTTGTTAAGCAAATTATTGAACAGCACGGCGGCGAAGTGGGCGTAGAAAGCCGCTTAGGTGAAGGTTCGACATTTTGGTTCCGCCTTCCGGTCTAATCATTTTTGGATATTTTTTCGCTATGGAGCATTCATGAAAATTCAGGAAACATATCGCTTGATTGTGCTTGCTTTTCTCTTCGCAGCTATTATGGCTCCAAGCGCTTTGGCGCAAGAAAATTACAATCTCAGCCCGGGTAAAAAAATTATCATCACCGACGCAACGTTCAAACAGGGCAGCGCAGTGATAGAAGATTCGCAGCGCTCGGCATTTGCACGATTGGCAGAATTTTTGAAGCAACGTGAACGCTTAAATATTGAAATCGGCGGTCATGCCGATAATATTGGCAGCGAGCAGCAGAACACAGCACTTTCGCTTGCAAGAGCAGAGGCTGTGCGTGAATTTCTGGTATTAAGCGGGATTTCTGCAAGCCGCATTCGTACTCGCGGCTATGGCTCGCAACTTCCCATTGCCAGCAATGCTGACGAAACCGGACGGACAAAGAACCGGCGCGTTGAAATCATTGGTCTCAGTGCTTTTTCGGGCAAATTACTCGCCTCGCCTGATGGAAAGGCGCTTCCACCGGAAGCACGCATTACCATGCTGAAGCCCCAAGTTAGAGTGATGCCAGCATGGGAGAGCGAATGGCAAGAAGCTATTATTGACCAACCACTCTACGAAGCCTTTAAGGTTTCCACACTGGAAGGCGCACGGGCGGACATCACTTTTCGCAATAATAGTGTTCTGCACGTTTCGGACGATGCTTTGCTCATGATTTACGGCTTTGAATCTTCGCCAAAACTTGGCGGGGCAACGGGCGGAAACGCCTCTGACGCAGTTGCAAAAAATATCGAACTTACCAAAGGAAACCTTTCGTTGAAATTACGCGAAATGCGGGCGCAAGACACATTTTCCATTCGCACAAAAGTTTCTGAAGTCGGCTTCAATACTTCTTCTGAGAACGCTTCGGCAAAGGTCCGTGTTGACGAGCGTGAGCGTTCAATTATTTCTGTACTGGAAGGTCGAGCAAACGTAAAAGTAACGGCAAACGACCCACGCAAAGGTCAAACACTTGATGTTGCAGAAGAATATGGAATTATCGTCGGCGACAGCTCGGAGGATTCTCGCACTCCCAAGCGTTTACCACCAATGCCGGAATTACTCGAACCTGCCGAGCGCATCAAGCCAAGCGAATCAGGAGTTGTACCCTTTCGCTGGTCAAATGGCGGCTTGACGGCACGACTTGAGATAGCGTCTAATATTGAGTTCACGGAACTCGTCTATAACCAAATCCGCACCGTACAGAACGCACAAGTAAATCTGGCGGAAGGGACGTATTTCATTCGGCTAACAAGCATTGATACTATTGGCTTTGAAAGCCGTAGTCGGTTGCGTGGTCTGGTTATTTCCAGCGAAGTTCCCGATAAATCTGCGACGAAGCCTTTTCGATTCCGTTATGTCGAATTTGGCTTGCTCGTTGTGGCGGGTGCTTGCTTTTGGGCGGGACTCTTGTTTAATAAAAAACTTTTGCGGCACGTGGCGTTGGGACTTGTCGGGGTGAGTCTCGTATTGTTTTTGCTGCTCTAAAATTTACATTCGTCATTTACCCTCGCCGTTATTCGGCTTGTATATTTTTCATAGCTTCCATCCTTTTCTGAACTTCGTGCCAATCGGAAAGAATAATTTTTCCAAACAAGGGTTGCTTCCGTCCCAAACGCTGCCAAAAACGAAAACGCCATGTCGAAACATGGCGTATAATCTCGTGTTCTAACCATTCTTGATCAAATGCTCCCCAAACGCCTACCATTGAGAAAAGATTTCCAATGCAAATGGGATAGACCTCATGCCACAAGATTTCTGCACATTCTTTGGACGAATAGGGCGAATCCAGACACGTTCGGGCAATATAGTTGTATGCAAGATTGTTAAGCTCCGTGTCGAGGAACAAATCCGAAAGCGCCCACCAGACTGGGCGACGGGCTTCGAGGTCTTCGGAGGCTTGCTTCATTTTTCATCGGTGCAATAGAATCAATGTCATTAAGTTAAGGCTGAAATCTGCATTAAATCAGCCCCCTCTTGACAAAGGGGGCGACGAGCGCAGCGAGTGGGGGATTTGTCGAAAGGCGCATAAAATCTAAATCCCCCGTTCCCCCTTTATCAAGGGAGCGAATGAGTAAGACTCGATACATCATGCAGTTACGCTTAACTTAATGACATTGGCAATAGAATTAACTGAGCGGTGCAACAACCTTTGCACTCGGTTTCATCAGTGCAGCACGAACCCATTTTCCTTTTTCATGCGCCATATTGCGCACAGCAAGGCGTTCTTTATTGCAAGGTCCGTCACCGTTCACGACGCGCATAAACTCTGCCCAATCTGGCTCGGTATATTCCCATTTGTTCGTTTCCGTGTTTTTGTGCAGAGCAGGGTCGGGGATAGTCAAACCAAGTTCCCATATTTTCGGGACGTACATATTCAGAAATTGCTGGCGCATATCGTCATTGCTGGCGAGTTTGACTTTCCATTTCATCAATTTTTCCGTATGCACTGAGACTTTATCCGGCGGACCGAAGAAGTGCATCACCGGTGTCCACCAGCGATTGAGCGCTTCTTGGAGCATTTGGCGTTGGACTTTTGTTCCCGTGGCAAGCGTCACGGCGTTTTCATAACCATATTTCAAGTGGAACGATTCTTCTTGGCAAATACGTTCCAGCGCCCGGCAATACGGACCATACGAACCTTTAGAATTGGTCACTTGGTTCACGATAGCGCCCGCGTCAATCAGCCATGCGATAACGGCGGAATCTGCCCACGTAGGAGCGGGATAGTTGAAGA
>JANYDO010000366.1 GCA_025363605.1 Candidatus Kapaibacterium sp. | reverse complement strand
TAGAGCGTGCCGCCGTCCGCCAGCATTTCCCGTACTTCAAGGCGTAGTGCAAAGCCTGTCAAACCTTGATTAAAGCCATTCCACGTTTTTCCGGCATCCGTGGAAACAAACACACCATCACGATTGGAGAGTGCGTATAATCTGGTGTCGAAGGTCGTTTTCACGACAGTCAGAGAAAATAATTCGCCGACATTGCGCGGTAATCCATTGCTTATTGCTGTCCATGTCGCGCCGTTGTCGCTTGAGCGGTAGAGGCACTCGGAAGGAGTTTCGACAGTGTCAATGGTGGAAAGATTGCGCACTTCGGTCGCAACAAAAATATCCGTTCCATCGGTTGCAACTTTGGTGATTCTCACGCCGGAAAATGTTGCCGCGCCCGCAGCCGTCCATGTTGCGCCGTTATCGCTTGAGCGGAATACGCCATCTTGTGTTCCCAACCACAGCGTCGTGCCTGAAGCAAGTATGGATGTGGGGTTTAGGCTGTTTCCACGCAAGCCCGTACTTGCTTGCGTCCACGTGCCAAAAATGTCATTGGTGCGATAGACACCGCCACCGCTCACTCCGGCAAAGGTTGCCGAACCGGTTTGCAGCAAGGTGGTAATTGTTCCGCCAAAAGGTCCGTTTGTTTTTGACCATTGCGCTTGCAAGGGAGCTGAGAGGAAGGCTGTGAGCAGGATAAGCCAAACGGCATGATAAACAAAACCTTGCCTGAAGGAGAAAGGGAATGCGGTCATAATGATTGCCCTTGGTTGGATGACAAAAAGATTTGAAAATTGATATACTGCAGGCAAAGCTACGAAGAAAAGTCTGATATGAAAAGAACCATGATTTCTTAGTGGCATAGGAGAAAAAGTCCTAGACAAGCGGAATTATTTGAATGTGCAAATCAAAACTGCACCCCACGCTGAGTCGGGCACGCGAAGGCTTGCTCCGCTCACCAAGCCAGTATTTGCAGGACTTTGTAGCAGATGGTTGTGGGTGAGTAGTATTGCTTGGGATTGTGAGGAGAAACTTACAGCACAAGAGAAGGAAGAGGAAAATGTTCCTGCTCGTAGTGTTCTACGGCACACGCTGTTCTAACGCCAGTGCGTCTAACTCTGCAAATTCAGGGGAATCTGTGGGAACTTCTTGTTGAATGAGGTCATAGACGCGGCATACAACCTTTGTATATTCCTCTTCTGTGAGTATTTGTGCGCTCTGTGCTTGCATTGCTGTAATGTTTGATTTTGATAACTTTCATGGATAGAATTTACTTTTTTTTTGGCACCGCCAAGCATTATTGCCATATAGAGCCAGTATGTGCGCAACTCCTAGTAGGTATTTGTGAGAGTGTCGTCTTTGGTGGGTTGTGTACGATGTATGAGTGTTCGTGGAAACAAACGTTAAAAAAATACAAAAAAATATTTGCGCAACCGAATAATTGCGCTTATATTTGCAACTGAATGATTTCACATCAAGAAAGAAAAAAATGAGAAGAGATATTTTTCAAGCCATTGCAGACCCAACACGTAGAGCAATCATCGGGCTTATTGCTCTTCAGGCAATGACACCAAATGCACTTGCTGAACATTTTGATACGAGCAGACAAGCGGTATCAAAGCACATAAAAATATTAACTGAATGCGAACTGATAAAGCAGGAGCAAAAAGGCAGAGAAATTTATTACTCGCTTGAACTTGAAAAGATGAAAGAGATTGATAGATGGCTAGAGCAATTCAGAACAATGTGGGAAACACGATTTAATCAACTTGACGAAGTACTATCTATAATGAAGGAACAGAAACAATGAACAACAACTTGCTATTCGATTTTACCGTTGACAAAGCAGCGCAAACGGTATATATAACCAGAGAATTTGCTGCCGACATTGCGCTCGTATGGAATGCCTATACCAAACAGGAAATTCTTGACCGATGGTGGGCACCGAAACCCTTTGCATCAAAAACAAAAGTAATGAATTTTGAAGTGGGCGGGCGACGATTTTATGCGATGGTAAGCCCCGATGGACAAGAGAGTTGGGCTGTTCAGCGATATACGTCCATTACGCCAAAAACCAATTTCACCTTGCTGAACGCTTTTGCAGACAAAGACGAAAACCCTCAACTGCCGGGTTCTGAGTGGGATATACGTTTCAGCGAACAAAACAGCACAACAACCGTGAGTATTAGCATTTACAATGAATCCCTTGAACGCATGGAGAAGATGATTGAAATGGGCTTCAAGGAAGGATTTACTATGACAATGAAAAGCCTGGAAGAATTATTGGTAAGGCTATCGCAAGAGCAGGAAAAAAAATTGACAACCACGTAAGCTACACCTACTTCTACGCATTGCCATGAACATACAAGAACAAATCGAAACGTATCTTGCCAGTCAAGCCGAACCAAAAAGCAGCGATATGAATGAGCTGCACCGATTCATCCTTCAGGTATTACCGGGATGCAGAGTATGGTTCCTTGATGGTAAAAACAGCGACAATAAAACTGTTTCTAATCCCAACATCGGATATGGATTGTACACCATACACTACGCCGATGGCACAACGAAAGAGTTTTATCAAATTGGTTTGAGCGCAAACACAACCGGAATCTCTGTCTATATCCTTGGTATTGAGGATAAAACATACTTATCCCAAACATATGGAAAAACAATCGGCAAGGCAAGCGTGACCGGGTATTGCATTAAGTTCAAAACGCTGAAGGATATACACATTGATATACTCGAAGCAGCAATACGCTATGGAGTTGCGGCTACGAATGAATGAAAGAATGAACTGACGAAATAAACTTCACAAAAACATACCATGAGAAAAATAATTGTCGGATCATTCATTTCACTTGATGGAGTCATGCAAGCTGCCGATGGATCCGAAGAAAGTTTCAACTATGGTGGCCGGAGCGCTCCGTATTACGATGAGGCTCTTGATACGATTGCGGAAAAACAAAAACAGTTCGAGCATGACATTCTTTTGGGCAGAAAAACATTGAGATGTTTGCCTCCTTCTTCCCTGACCATGAAGACATTTGGCAAGGCGTGAATGATATTACAAAGTACGTTGTCGTAGCATTGTGCAATAACAACGTGACTACCATTAACAATGTAACGTCCCTTTGTGAAAATCTATCGCTGCACGGACATTTGCCCTGAACGCCGCACCACGACACCATTCTCATCGGTTGCCATCACCTGAAAGAAATAAACGCCTGACTGAGCCGCGTCAGCACTACTTGCGTTTGTGTGCTTGTAACCGTCCCATCGGGCAGTATGACTGCCTGCGGCTTGCTTCCCAATAAATGGTTCTGCCACAATGCGACCCGATGCGTCCGTTACCTGTACGCGCACCGTTGCCGCACGGTGTAAGGTGTACGGAATGGACGTTTCGCTCACAACAGGATTGGGATACGCCGCGCCTGTTTCCACAAGCGATTCGCCCTGTGTGTTCGATGCTATCTGTGCCGGCGCTGTGCTTTGAGCGCTAAAAATCCCGCAGCCATATGTACCAACAGCCACAAGACCGTCCCGTTGCCGAGCTACTACCATTCCGACGGTTGTATTGCCGATGACTGTTGCGCCTTCTTGCGCCCAGACGGTGTTTCCGCCCGCAAGTTGCGTCGTGGAATACACGCCCGTACTGGTGCCAAGGAAATATCGCGTTGTGCCGCCAAATGCCTGAATAGCGACGCTTTGCACCGAAGGACCTGCGCCCGTGCCGTTTGGATTGGCGCGAAGATTTCCTGTTATCGGTGCCCATGTTGCCCCACCGTCGGTCGTGTACCACACGGGCTGAATGCCGTAATTGGAGAACACTGCCACAGCGCGATCTGGATTAGCCGGATCGACATCAATACTGGCGATAAACGCATTTTTAGGAAAATCTGCGCTCGTGACATTGCTTGGAGTCATCGTGCCGGTTTGAGCATTATCAACACGGAGAATCTGCCCCAGCGATGTTCCCACATAGAGCCGCGTCCCGCCCGTGCCGCCGCGCGACGCTCCAAATGAAGAAATCTGTCCCGCCGTAATCACGCCTGCTGCCCGCGTCCAGCCTTGCACACGGTCGTAGCTTGGTGAATGGGACGTTCCAAGCTGGACAATCGAAAGGTCGTCGTGCCGCCAAAGATCCACACCTCCGGCATTATACATGATGGTGCTGTTATTGGGATCGAGGATATAGGGATTGATAAACAAATACCCTTTTCCACCATTCGGGTCCATTTTGACGATGCGGTTGCCAATGACTTTGAAGATTGGTCCATTTTGGAAGGAAACATACATTCCGTTTTTATTATCGCCGATGGCACAATAGCCGCCATCAGCACCCGCTACTTCGCGCCAAATATCGCCCGGTGCTGCGGTCGCCGATGCAAACGTGCCTCTATCCTGCAAGCCGCCTACAATAGCGCCGTCACCTGCAATACCATGATCTACTGCTATTGCATAAAACTGCGAAATGACGATACCGTTATTCAATTTTTGCCATGCTATTTCCTCCGGCGCAGCCATGATGTTACTTGTCCGATGGACACCGCCGTCATTGAGATTATACGCGGTGTTGGGGTTACTTGGCAGAAAGACGATTTCGTTGTGGTCGGGGTGCTGGTTGGGGAAATCAGCATAACTCATGCCGCTTGGCTCGTATCCGGCAATACGCTGGGTATTGGTTGCCGTTGCAAAGCCGTCGGTGGAACGAAAAAGATCCACACCGCCCAAGAACACAACATTTTCGTTGTCGGGTTTCACACGAACAAAGAGGTTGTAGGAATTTTGCGACGTATAATTCCCCGTCACGCCGCCTTCGGGCTGCAATCGGGGAATATTTGCCGAGCGGTCTTGCCAATTCCCGCCTGCACCGGAGCCATCGCCGGAAGAATAGGTATATTTCCAAAGACTATGCGACTCAGTGCCGATTTGCAAACCGCTACCGGGTGTATTTGCCATGATATAGAGAACATTTTGATTGGAGGATGCAAGTCCAATACTAATGCGATTGACCACACCCTTTGTCCAGCCTTGCGGCGTGATGTTCGCCCAATTTAGCCCGCCGTCAGTAGAACGGAACACTCCTTTGACAGGATTATCTCCGCCAAAATTTGTGCCGACAGCCGCATAAACAACACCGGTTCTGGTGATGACCACATCGCTGAACTGCGATTCATTATTGCCGCCGCCGAGCGCTGCCTTCCATGTTCCGCCACCGTCATCCGAACGGTAGATACCGCCCCATGTTGCGGCAAAAACAACGTCCGCAGACTGCGTGGAATCAGCGACAATATTATGAACAAAATTAAAATCTGCACTAAAAGTATGAGGCGTTTTTGTTGAAATAGACGGCAGAATCGCCCATGTCAAGCCGCCGTCGGTAGATTTGAAAACACCATCACCGATATAGGAGCCACCACCGTTTGGATTACGTCCCCCTATCCGCTCGCCAGTGCCGTAGTACCAGACGTTGCGTTTACCCGGTCGGCGGTCTTGAGCCACGCAGGTAATGCTTTGCAAGTCATTCACCGATGTGCGCCGTGTCCACGAAGCACCGGCATCGGTGGAGCGCCATATTCCGCCCGATGCGCCGCCGGCAAAGAGCGTTGATTCATTGTCGGCATCAATGGCGAAAGCGCGAATACGACCACCAACATTGAAGGGACCACGCGGAGACCAGTTGAGCGCTTGCAGCCTACTGCCACCTTTGCCCCCCGCAAGGTCTTCCACACGTGGCAAACGGCGGGCAAACTGAAGTTCCTCATCACGAACGTTGTCGGGGATTGTTCCTGTGAGCGGGTTACGAAGCATCTGTTCTCGTTGCTTCCAGTATTCCTGGGTGCCGATTTCGGCTGCTGCCTCTTCTCGCTCTTCATCACGGTCGGCGTTTGCTTGTTCATTCTTCAATGCTGCTCTAAGACGAGACGAAATATCGTTTCGGAAAACCGTACTTCCCAGAACGCCGATAATCACAAGCGTTAGAGCTGTACTCAAAAGAATAATGTTGCGTTTCATAACGGTAAGAAATTTAATTTTTAGTGACATGATTTGGTAACATAATTTGGTGACATTATCGCTTGAGAGCAATTACCGTGTAAGCCTCATCAATCCGGCGTTTATTCCACCTTCTGTTGTAAGACGATAGACATACACGCCGCTTGGAAAGTCGCTGAGTTGGACGTGGAATGTACATTCGCCAGCCGACAGCAGCCTTGCCGGTTCAGTGGTGATAAGCTTTCCCAGCATATCATACACCGAAAGCCCGACGCGCTGGGGCTTGTCCAGGTGGAAACGCAGTGTTGTTGTGCCGGTGAAGGGATTTGGGAACTGCTCAATTGGAAGAGCTTCGCCACTCACCGAAAATGACTGAACACTCGTCAATTCGCCGAGTGGTCGCCGCCAAACACCGTCGCCATGCGAATCGTCGCCGATGTAAAAATACTTGTCGTCGGCGGCAAGAGCATAGTTTGCCGTATTGGTGAGTCCTTGCGACATTGTTTGCCACGACGCACCACTATTGGTCGAACGATAGACTCCTGCATCGCCCGTCGCTACAAGAGTGGAGCCAACGGCTAGAATATCATACATCAAACGAATGGCACCAAAGCCAGTGTTACGAGCAGTCCACTGTGTGCCATCGTTGGTGGAATAGATGCCATCCGAAGTTGCGGCATACAGCGCCCCACCGAGTGTGGCAAAGCGGTAAACTTTCAGCGCACTAATAGGAAGACCACGATTGAAGGAAGTCCACACCAATCCATCGGTAGAACGCCAGACACCTGAACCGGCGGTTGCAGCATAGAGCGACGAGCCAAGCCTGCCAAAATCAAAGGCAGCAACGGTATCGGGCAGAGTGGCGGAGCGCAGAGTCCATTTCGCACCGCCGTCGGCAGAGGCGTATAGCCCGCCATCGGTTGCAGCCATAAGTGAGCCGTTAAATTCGGCTACAGCATACGCAGCAAGCGCAAGCCCGCTTAAATTCCCACTTGCATTTGTCCATGTTGCGGCGCTATCAGTGGAGACAAAAATACCCCCAAAGGTAGCAGCGTAGAGCTTACCGAGTGCTTTAGAAATTTCATTGACGTAGGCGCTTGCGCCTTTGTCGCCTTGTGGAGGGTCGTTGATGCCTTTGGCTTGCACCCACGTAGTGCCGCCATCGGTGGAGCGCCATACGCCGTTGCCGCTTGTTCCGGCAAACACAAAACCTCCTGACGTTCCCAAATACGTTGTTGCGCCGGAATTTATTCCTCTGTTGATTTGCGTCCAGCCTGTTGTCGTTTCCGTACCCATTGACACGCGAAATACGCCCGCACCATCTACTGCGGCATACAGATTTCCACCCGCAGCAAACAGCGCTCTGCAATAGAGATTCCCCAATCCCTTATTCACGGCTGTCCACGTCGTACCGGCATCTGTTGAGCGAAAAACTCCTGTTCCTTCAGTCGCAGAGTACAATGTGCCTCCCGCGGCAGAAACAATCGTTTGCACTTCCACGCCGGATTTCATACCCGCGTTTGCAGCTGTCCACAGCGGTTCGCCTGTGTTCGGTGAGCGATACACTCCTGCACGGGTAGCTGCATACAAATACTTGTCGTCAGTGGCAAGGTGAGTGATATTCAGACGGAGTGAATTTCCCGTAAGCCCGTTATTTACCGCTGCCCACGTTGTGCCATTGTCGGTCGTGCGATAGAGTCCGGCACGGTCTGAAGCTGCATAAAGAGTCGTTCCTGCTGCAAAAATGGTAAAATGTTCACCCGAACTTTTTGGAATTTTACTACTCACTGCCGTCCATGTCACGCCTGCGTCAGCAGAGCGATAGACGCATTCCGAAAGCGTTGAGGTTGTGCCTTGCACGGTTTCTTTGACAACAGTCGAGGCAAATAGCGTCTGCCCGACCGAGGCAATTTCCGTCACGTCCGCGTGTGCAAGTGCCGTTGCTACTGCCGTCCAGGTCGTGCCGCCGTCCTGAGAAGCATATATGCCATCGGTAGTTTCGACAAAAAGTGTATTTCCCTGAGATGAGAAGCCTTCTATGGTTCGTGCCGATTGAGGCAATCCCGTATTTGCTTGCACCCACGACGCGCCACCATCGGTGGAGCGGTACACTCCGCCATAGTTCACCCCGACAAAGAGCGTCGAACCGACGGTATAGAGCGCTCTTGCATACCCTCCTTCAGGACCGGAAGTCTTTTGCCACTGCCCCCAAAGCGACGTGAATGATAGGGCAAGCATCGCAGTAACCAGAAAAGAACGTTTCATAACAATCTCTAAAAATTTGGTTAAACAAAATAATTTTTGAGCGCATTTTATCATCATCCTATCCCCTTCTCCCAAGCACACAGGCTGTAACGAATGATCAAATCATTCGGAGGCAAATATACGAATACGGCTCTATAATAAAAATTATTCTCCCAAAATTCGGTAGCAAACAAAGAAGCGAGAAAACAACTCCCCCAAAGGAATTTCTCACTAAAGTTTGCCTGCTTTGTGGTATATTTGCGGGGCAATTTGCACCATGCTCCAAAAGCACCTTAAACCTTTTCTTTGTTTCTGCATCTCCAAGTAGAGAGAAACCAGCACCGCCCCAAGTACGAACACAAGTGCTGGGAAAACAACCGCAATCAATCAATACCCATTTTACTTTTGTGAGACTCCTCGTATGAAACGACGTTCCAACAGCATAGCAGCTATGAGCCTTTATCAGGCAAGCCTTTTGGCTCTCTGCGTTGTATTTTTTGGTTTTTCACCGCTTGCATCCTTGCCCGCTTCGGCACAACAAGAAAAAGTCTTTGTTCCCTCGGCACGTCTCGTTTTCCGCGCTCTGGATTCACTCTCGAAATCCAAAGTAACGTGGAAGGGCTTGTCATCGTATAGCAAAACCAGCACCTACAATAGCCGCTACGCCATCGCGCTTAATCTCGGCTCTCGCGTGAGCGATGCCTTTGTGGCTTCCCAAGCAAAAGATGACGAAAAATTCCTCCAGATGGCACTCACCATGAGTGAACTTGCTGCCAAACTCGGTGCTGAAATTGATGCTTCGCTGAATCAGAAAATGCTTGACCTTGTGAAAGCAGGAAATTGGAATGAAGTTCGTGCTATTCTTGATAAGCAACAAGAAGACACCAAGCGCAAACTGAACCGCCTCGACAAAGATGCTTCCGTGCTTGTGGTAGTCGGCGGATGGCTGGAAGGACTGAATATCACCAGCAAAGCACTCTCGACGAACTACAACGAAAGCGCCAGCACGATTATCGCAAGCCCGAAACTGCTGGAATATCTCGCAGGCGAACTTGGTAATATCAGCACCAATGCTCGCAATCATCAAATCGTCCGCAAACTCGCTCCAGCGCTGAACGAAATCAAGAACCTTGTCAATGTCGAGAAAGGTAAGCCCGTTCCGGCGGAAAGCATCAAAAAAATCTATTCGATTACCTCGGGACTGATTAAAGAAATTGAGAATGCGAAAGATTAAGCAGACATTCGCACTTCTACACTGTACGTAAGCAAACAAGCCTGTAAGGAAACTCCTTACAGGCTTGTTTGTTTTTTGTGATGACGTGCGAATTTGGTGGAATCTGCAAGCGCTCACATATAGAGCCAATATCTCTTTAGCGTTGGCGTGATTCAGAGGCACGCACTTCCACACGGCGATTTTCCTGCCTTCCAAATCTATCGTCAATAAGGGGACGAAGTTCGCCGTACCCCGTCCAACGAACACGGTCTTCACGCATTCCCGTTTGACGGCGCAGATACCGAGCCACAAGTGCAGCACGTTCTACCGACAACCGTAAATTTGCCTCAGACGTACCTTCCCTGCTGCTGTGTCCGCCGACCTCAATCACTAAAGCAGGATGCACACGCAGTTCCGTTCGTAGCTCTGCTGCAAGCCGTTCCAGTGACCTCCGCGCATCCCATGTCAACTGCGCCGAGCCAATGGGAAAACGTATGACAGCAAGTTCCCTGCCATTATCCGTGATAGTCGGCGGTGGTGATGGCAATGACTCTCTGGTACTTGTTTGTGGGGTGCTCTTTGTTGGTTCTTGCATCCGCTCAATAGCTGATTCTCTGCGATTTGCAGAACGACTAACCGAACGCTCTTCTGGCTTGGACGCTGGCTGTGATGCTGCTTGCGAAGGCGATTCCGATGCGCTCTGTTGTGGTGTTGCTTGCGAAGGTGATTGCTTTTCTTGAGTGGGTGATGAATAAGAAGATGAATCTTTCTGCGTAACGCTCTGCGACTGGGTTGTGCTTTGCTGAGACGGCGCATTTTGCTGAGATGATGTATTTTGCTGAGGCGCAGAATTACTTTGCGAAGAAGAACTTGCACCTTGCGAAGTCGAAGGCGATTGCGGCGAAGGAGTCTGCTGCGAAGCACCCTGTTCGGCTGGTTTCTCCGACTGGGATTTCTCTGCTTGGGTAGTGGAAGCAGTCTGCGATGCGCCTGTTGATTGCGCAGCCGTTTGTGAAGCGCTTGTTGATTGTGTCGAAGAGGATGCTGAGGCTTGCGTCTGAGGTTTCTCGTCGGTCTTCTCTTGTGCTTTTGCTTGCGGCTTTGGTCGTGGTTCAAACGCCACCGAGCGCACCACGACGGCGCTATCACTCAGGCTCACGCCACGAATCTCGCGCACATCTTTGAGCGGAACGTATGAGCCACCTGTTTGCGTGGCAATTGATTGCGCGTCCTGCATGGCGCGACTTGACATTCCGTTTTCCTCTTCTTCCAGTTCGATGCCAATGCTGATAAAGCGGACGCAGGGAATTTCTTTCGAGCGCCGCGTGAGGATTTCGCTCACCTCGCCGCAAGCATTTGCGCCGTCATTGAGCAATATCACTTTCGTTTGGTCAGGATATGCTGATTTCTTGATTTCGTCTATGGTGAACTCCAATGCCGAACCAAGTGGCGTTCCGCCCCGCAGATATAAGCCCTTTACTCCGGCATTGATAACAGTCGCATCGCGCGTCCAGTCAACGTCGGTAATGACTTCGTTGCACGAGCCGCCGTAGGAAATGAGCTTGTAGAGGAGATTTTTCGCGGCGTGTTCTTTCACGATGCGCAGGGCGAATTGCTTGGCTTCGTTCAACCGGTCATTCGTTTCCATGCTGCCCGACACATCCACAAGAAACAGCATTTGCTTCACCACATCGCACTGCGCCTGTGATGGCAATGACGATGACGATGACGATGGCGATGGCGCTGCTTGCGTCTGTGAAGATGGCTTCGGTGGCTCTGACGACGAGCTTTGAGCAAGCGTCTGCGTATATGCGACTATGACAAGAGCAGCTATCAGAAATACTTGCCCCATCATCCCTATTTTAAGACCGCATTGTTTCATCGTTCCGCCTCTGCTTTTGTTTGAATAATATGCCAGCGAAGAGCAAGCCGCAGCGCAAGTGTTTGTACAGTTTCACCCGCGAATACCCGGCCGGCAAGATTGCCTTCTGCAACAAAACTTGCCCGCCCGAAGGAATAACCAAGCCTTCCGACCATCAGACGTGATGCCGTCGGCGTGCCAAGCACGGGAAGAAAATAATACCGCCCTTCCGCAACAAGCCCCTGCTCACCGTCGCGCGGCTCCCAGCCTGCGCCCGCACCCACAAGATGAAAGCCATCGCCACCTTGCGGAATATTAAAAACCGTTTTATAATTTTCGCTGTAAAGAATTGGCTTGTATGCACCAACGCTGACGGTCTCGACGTATTCCAGATGCGCAAAGACTGAAATGCCAAAGGTTCCGGCGGCAATATTCATGCGAAGCCGTGCGGAAGCATCTGCTTCGTATAAGCGCTGAAGAGTTTTTGTAGGTTCGACAAACGTAGGAATAGAGCCGCTATCAAGCAACGTCGTAAACCGCAGCCCCAGTGTGCCGTCGAAACCCCAATCAATATCAGGCGACAGCCCCAACCAAAGACCGCCGCGCGTTTCCAAGCCAAATGCTCCCCACTCATCAAAAAAAGGCTTCTGCTCGAATGGCTGACGCACTGCCGATGCCGATTGCAAAACTGCACCAAGTTCACCGACGAGCATAAGGCGAAAATGCCCTCGCCCCGCCAGTGACGCACGTTCCGAGATGACGCTATCCATCGGTTTTTTGACCGTTGCTTGATAGCTGTATTGGTAGCCGGAAACGTACCCTGCCTTTTGCTTTTGCGTGGCTTGCAAGCTGTCTCGCACAAGCACTTCCAAGCGAGTGTTCACATCAGCACTAAGCACCTGCGCTTTCTGGCGCTGAATGGCGCTTTCTTCGCCGCCGCGCTGCTCGTAGAGGAGCAGAAGGTGCTGCACGAAGCGCACAGAATCAAGGTTTTTCATCTCTGCCAAAAAGAGCGCTTTTGCGAAATAGTGCAAATGCTTATTCACGGCGGAATCCAGCGTGTATGCCTCGCGGAAAGCGTCCGTTGCAGCCCTGAAATCTTGTTTCTCCAATGCCACAATGCCCGCACGGAAAGCATCGCCGGAGGTATTTACTTGCCATGCCAAGGGCGGTACTTGTGCAAAGAGGGAGAGCGTGTGCAGCCCGAAGGCGCACAATGCAAGTACAATGGAAGCAAGATATTTGGTTCTAATTGGATCCAGTTGGAAAATTTTGTCATGCCGACGCAGGTCGGCATCCATCGGATGAACAAGGTACTGTACTCTTCGATGTGGATACCGACCTACGTCGGTATGACGGAGTAATATTTCCGGCATTAGCAGGAGAGATTTCCAATTAAAACCAAGTAGAATCAGATATTTCTTCATAGCGCAAAAAATTATTTATCGGGAGCAGTGATACGAACGCGAATCACGTTATTAAAAGCCGCAGCTTCCGGCGTTTTCGCAGCATACAAGCGTGCTGGCGTGTCGCGGAGCTTGGTGTTTGCCGCTCCCAAGCGCTCTGCATTCATGCCCAGAAGGACACCAATATCGCGGGCAGCACCGCTGACACCTTGCGGATTGTAAGCGGTAATATGCACAACGGCATCAGGCGTGATGCGGCTTTTAATCTCTTCCGCCAGAGCAGCGCTTTGCGGCGTGAGCTTTGTCATCAGTTCGCTGTACAAAAGTTCATACACAAAAACAGTTTTGTCTGCCGCCGGAGACGACGACGATGCTTGCGTACGCTGCTTTTGCGCCAGCGTGATTTGCTCTACTTTCACTTCTTTCAACGGCGATTCCGCTTTGGTATTGCTGACATCAAACGCTTCCAACCTGATACTGAGTGAACTTTCCGAACGCGGCGTGGATGCTGCGTCCTCGCCCACACGCCAGAGATAACGCGTAGCAATTTCTGTGGCTGTCGTGTCTTTCAACGCTTCCGATTCGTTGTCAATAATTTGGCTTATTTCTAATTGCCATTGCTTGAGTCCCGCACCGGAACTAATGTTAAGACCTATCGCCAGCGCGTACGGCGTGACCGTGCGAGCAGTGTCGGCGAGCGTATAGGGCGCAAGAATACTGGCATCATCGGAAGAAAGCCGCACTGCGCTATTTTCTGCTTGGGAAGCGTCAGCAGTTGCGGTAGCAGCCTTGGGTTCTGCGGCGGCTTTGCCAACAGCACGAACAAGGCGAGCAGTAGGAATTTTCCACACGTCAATAAAATACGCCGCCACTTTTTCAGCGCGTTTCTTGGCAAGCTGCGCATCCGATTCCTTCTGGCTCTGGTATCCGGTCAGCGTGAGCTTGGCGGAAGATTGCTGCAAAAGGCGCTTGGCAACAATGTTGAGAATATGCTCGTGCAGCGCAGCGCCCGTCTGACGAGGGTTTGCCGGAAGCGAGTACGTTTCGCGGTCGGAGGTGCGTATTTGCTTGTATCGGGCTGGCAGAAGCGACGACCCTTGATCAAAGAACACCGTCGGCATCAGTGCTTTGGTATTGCTTGCGCGGAACTGTTCGACGCGCACAATCGGATTTTCAGGCGTTTCTGTGCCATCCTCGTTGATACCGACAACACTACCAATTTTTGCCTCAAAAATCCGCTGCTTTGTGTCGGCGAGGAGTTTTTGCTGTTCGGTCAGTTCCTTAATTTTAGAAGCGATAAGATTTTCTTTCTCTTTCACTTCGCGCACTTTTGCCGCAAGTTCTTTGGTGTGGCGCTTGTTTGCTCGTTCCAAATCGCGCTTTTGTTTGTCGAGACTGTCCTTTTGCGCTTGCGCGGCAGCAAGCTGTTCCTGATTGGCAAAAAGTGCGCGTTCTTGCGCTTTTTTTAGGCTGTCCAGCGTTCGACTTTGCTGTAATTTTGCCAGTGTCTCGCGCATACGACTCAGAACAATAGTCGCATTCGCCACACTATCGGCAAGCCGCACCGAGATGGAGCGCAGCGAATCACCTTTGCTGAAGACTGCCGCATAGACCGCACGAATACTATCGGTGCGGTATGCTTCGCGGGCAAATTCTTCCAAGAGCGCATTGTTGCTAAAACTGAACACGTAGCTCAGTCCAATCGAAGCCGAAACGGGTGTCATGCCTACTTGTAAGTCTTCTGCTTGCAGATTCGGCACGAGAACGAGAGCGGGTGTTTTTTTCGCAGCCCACGCATTGACGGCTTTTATCAGTTGATTGCCGGAATACCGCTCTATATCTAGCCAGACAGGAGAGGATTTCTGCGGAATCCAGCTCGCGCTTGCCAGAAGATTCAGCGTTCCCGTGGGCGAAGAAAGAAGCGGGAAGAGAAACGAAAGACGCGGCTCGACGATAACGCTCAGTTTATCAAAAGGAATTTCTCGCGGCAAGGCAGAGAGCGAAAGGATTTCAGAGGTAGGCGAGGACTGCACGGCGGGCAAACTCCGAAAGGGTATGCCTATATTCACACCGGCAAGAAGATACCGCCCAATACTAAGCATCGGCGCGACGTTCAGATAGCGCAGCGTCGTGAAGAATGTCGGGAACGCATTGTTGAGAAACGTCTCGTCATTCTTGTCCTTGCTAATGTTTTTGTTATCCTTGGCGTATTCTGAATAGATGTCGGTCGGCAAAATATTCTGCATTCTATATTGCGTTCCCATGCGGTATGTGGCAAGAAAAGCATCAACGTTCAAACCAATCGGCAGATTAAAAACATTCACAATTCCGGGAATGGACACCGTGAGACCGTAATCTATGGTGGGACGCAACGCCACGCCTGTTTGCTCGGTTTCCTCGCCATTGCTTTTGCGATACCATGTAGAGGAAAATGATATTTTGGGAGATTTCGGTGCAAAAGGGTCATGGCTCATTTGGTTATTGTGGGCTTGGTGGTTGTCGGTTGTAACACTTCCAACTGAAAGCTGATGCTGCTTTAGATTACGGCTGCTGTTGCCTATTCTGGTTATTCTTGACAGCATGGAATGAAGCGTGTGCTGTCGATTTGCATGGTCCAGTGGCACAACAAGTTCGGAGGGATCGTCACTGTCCACTTGACCGAGTCGTCTGGCGTCGTCCACTTCAAATCCTA
>JANYDO010000180.1 GCA_025363605.1 Candidatus Kapaibacterium sp. | reverse complement strand
CCAAAATCGCCAACAAGCACAGCAGGGTGCTGTCGTAGGCGTTCAATACCTTCTTTGACATCAGTGTTTGCATCCAAGACGGGCATTGGTTCTTCCATAACGTCCGTGATAGGTGCGTCGAGTGCGTTGCGCTCTTCCAGTACCCGTGCCATGAGGCGGTTATCGCGTACGCTTCCGACAGGTTTTCCGGTCTCATCCAGCACAGGCAGCGAGGAGAGTTCATACTTATTCATCTGGTCAAGTGCATCTTTCAGCAACGCTGAAGGCTTGACCGATACAAGTGGTGGAAGGGTTTTCGAGGAGTGTTTTTCTTCCAAGAGCATTTTTAGGGTCATGCGGTCAACATCGAGCATTTTATTTTGTTTCAGCCACTCGTCAGAATGGTGCTTTGTCAAGTAACGCTCGCCAGTGTCGCAGATAATTGCTACGACAACCGCTTCTTTCGGTAAGAGCTTCGCTACGCGCAGTGCGGCTACGATGTTCATACCCGACGAACCGCCGCAGAAGACACCTTCTTCGCGCACAAGACGACGCGCCATAGTGAAGGAATCTTTATCGGTGATATTCATTACTTCATCCACCAAATTAAGTCCCAGATTGCCCGGAATACGCTCCTGACCAACGCCTTCGACCAAATAGGGCAGGGATTCAACCAAGCGTCCCGTGTCTTTGAAAGATTTGATAGATGAGCCGAGCGGGTCGGCAGCGATGACTTTGATATTCGGATTTTGCTCTTTGAGATACCGTGCCGTTCCGGTGATAGTGCCGCCTGTACCCATTCCTGCGATAAAATGCGTCACCTGACCATCGGTATCTTTCCAAATTTCGGGACCTGTGGTGCGATAGTGGACATCAGGGTTCGCGGGATTGTCGTATTGGTTGAGCATGATGGCATTGGGAATTTCTTCCGATAAGCGCTTTGCCGTATTGAAGTAGTATTCCGGCGAATTTGATTTGGCGGCAGAAGGCGTAATAATCACATCTGCTCCCATTGCTTTGAGGTAGCGCACCCGTTCGCCTGAGGCTTTTTCGGTCATAATAAAAAGGCAACTGTAGCCTTTGAGTCGGGCTGCTAGTGCAAGTCCAATGCCGGTGTTCCCACTTGTTGGCTCAATGATGACACCACCCGGTTTTAAGCGTCCGTCTTTTTCGGCTGCTTCTATCATCGCAACGCCGATGCGGTCTTTGACCGAACCGCCGGGATTGCGGCTTTCCATCTTTGCCAGAACGGTTGCTTGAATGCCGTCGATAACGCTATTCAGACGTAAAAGTGGCGTGGAGCCTATCATTTCGAGAACATTTGCGAAATATTGCATTGGTTGCCTACAAGTATTTGGATTGGAAGGGTTGTATTTTCTTGTGCTTTTGCAAGGAAAAGCATGGAAAAATGATTTTAGCTGTACAAACACACACAGCCTACAAAACTAGCAAAAAAAGTGGAGACAGGAACAAAAAAATGCCATTTACCATAATCTTACCTCATTTAATGCAGACTGAGTGATAGCTTCACGACTTGTGAATAAAATATATTAACACTCGAAATAATACGCTCAGCGCGAAATTTTTTTGTCAAAGCAGAAAAAAAAGTGCAATATTACGGTTTCCCTATAAAAAAGTTTCAGAATAGTATTAAAATCTTGGTGTTAAATAGTGTTAATGCGCTGTCTCTTTATAGACTTAAAGGGAAGAAAATATAACGATAGTATGAAAGATTGTACAGTCAGTACATCCAAACAACGATCCCAAACCTTTGTGATAGAGCGGTTCAACTCTATTACATTATGTTTCATCCCAAATCATTTTGTAGTTATGAAAAATATGCTACGCATTTCTTTGGCGGTGGTATTGGCGCTCTGCTCCTTTGCCTTCGCTTCTGCACAGGTTCGGACTATTACCGGTAAGGTAACAGATGCCGCTACCAAAAAAGCCCTCAGCGGTGTGAAAATCACCGTTAAAGGCAGTAACCGAGGTTCGTTTGCAAAGGCAGACGGTACGTACTCTATAGCAGCCCCCTCGGACGCTAAAGCACTTTTGTTTGAATATATCGGCTTTAAGAAAAAAGAAGTCGCTATCACGAGTGAAAATTTGGATGTCGCTCTTGCTGAAGACGTGATGATGCTTGAAGAACTTGTCGTTACGGCAGTAGGTATCAAGCAAGAGAAAAAAGCGATTTCCTACGCTACACAGGAAGTCAAAGGCGAAGCAATTGAGCAAGGTCGCCAAGCAAACGTTGTTAACGCTCTTGCTGGCCAAATTGCTGGTGTCCAAATTGGTAGCTCCTCCGGCTCACCGGGAGGCTCGTCTTTTATCAAGATTCGCGGTACATCTTCCATTACTGGCAACAATCAACCACTTTTCGTCGTTGACGGTATTCCTATCAGCAATGATGCAGGTAACAGTGCATACGGTTCGGGAGCAACAAATAGCGTGGATTTCGGAAACCGTGCTATGGACTTGAATCCTGACGATATTGAGTCTATTAACGTTCTTAAAGGTGCTGCCGCAACAGCACTGTACGGTCTTTTGGCATCA
>JANYDO010000137.1 GCA_025363605.1 Candidatus Kapaibacterium sp. | reverse complement strand
ATTTCTTGCAAACCCCAAGTACGCAGGCTTTGTCACCACCACCAATGCTTCTGCCGTGCTGGTGAAAACAGATTTTGCCGCACCACCGCTCTACAAAGGTGTGATTCTGCGAACGGACGACCCATACAGTGCGTTTTTGCGGGCAGTAGAGTATTTTTTTTCGATACCCACTCCCGAAGCGGGCGTACGGCATCCCTCGGCGGTCGCAGCTGATAGCGCAGAAGTACACGCTTCGGCGCATATCGGAGCAAATGTTGTCGTTGGTGAGCGCTGTCGTATTGGCGCGGCTGCAGTATTGCGGGCAGGAGTTATTCTTTACGATGATGTACAGATTGGTGAAGGAACAACGCTGCACGGCAACGTCGTCTGCTACGACCGCACAGTCATTGGTGCGCGGTGCGTTATTCATGCAGGAACGGTACTCGGTTCGGACGGCTTTGGCTTTGCAGAAAATAAAAACGACGGTTCGTTTACAAAAATTCCGCAAGTTGGCAATGTCGTAATAGGCGATGACGTAGAAATTGGCGCAAATTGCACCATTGACCGCGCAAGCCTGCGCTCGACACGGCTTGAGGATGGCGTGAAACTTGACAACCTGATTCACGTAGCGCACAATGTTGTTATTGGTGAAAACACAGCGATTGCCGCACAAACCGGCATTTCCGGTAGCACAAAACTCGGTAAGCGCAACCGCATTGCGGGGCAGGTTGGTTTAGTGGGGCATATTTCGACAGCAGACGACGTTATCGTTTATGCGCAATCCGGTGTTGCGAAAGGAATCACGCAGAAAGGCGTTTATTTTGGCGCTCCGGCAAAACCACTGATGGATGAACTTCGCTTGCAAGCCGCACTAAAACAATTGCCCGACATTATTCGTCATACTTCTCAATAAACTCTGGTAGCATATCAACCACAGTTTTCTATTCAGCAATTCTCCCCCAACCTTGAATATATGAAGATTGCCATACGACGTAATTTTTCTTGTGGCACTTTAGTCTGGAACACTTTGCATGCTTATCAATCAAAGAACGCTCAAAACCTCTGTATCCTTTGCAGGAGTTGGATTACATACCGGTAATCTTTCGACCGTTACTTTTCATCCCGCGCCCGAAGGCTACGGCTATAAATTTGTGCGGACAGATCTTGAGAATAGTCCCGAAATTCCGGCACTTGTGGACAACGTCATTGACATATCGCGCGGAACGACCCTTGCTGTGCCGACTTCAAACGGCGAAGCAAAAGCGCATACCGTTGAACACGTTCTTTCGGCTCTAGCGGGATTGGAGATTGACAACTGCAAAATTGAGCTTTCTGCCAACGAACCGCCCGTCGGCGACGGCAGTGCAATGCCATTTGTAGAGGCTTTATGCAGAGCGGGCTTTGAGGAGCAGCGTGCACCGAAGGATTATTTGGTGTTGGACAAAACTATTACGCATCAAGAAGCCGCACGAAACGTCGAAATGGCAGCACTTCCAAATGACGATTACCGCATTACGGTCATGGTGGATTACAATAATCCCGCGCTCGGCAGCCAACACGCCACACTCTTCGATGTGAGCAACAAATACGTAAGCGATATAGCTCCCGCACGAACATTTTGCTTTCTCTCAGAGGTCGAAGCGCTGTACAAACATGGTTTAATCAAGGGCGGAAACTTGGACAATGCTATGGTAATTATTGACCACGAGACGAATGATGTCGAATTGCAAGGTTTAATGCGTGGTTTGGGTTTGGACGAGCACGTTGTGGTCGGTACGAGTGGCTTCTTAAACAATAAAACCCTTCGCTTCGCCAATGAACCGGCACGGCATAAACTTCTGGATGTACTTGGCGATTTAGCATTGGTGGGCGCTCCAATGAAAGCTCATATACTCGCAGCACGACCCGGACACGCTGCAAATGTAGAACTCGCCCGCAAAATACGGCGGCTTTATGAACGCAAAAAAATTCAACGAAAATATCAACTCAAAACAGGAGATGCAGCAGTGATGGACATTAACGCTATTTTGGAGGTGATGCCGCATCGGTATCCGTTCTTGCTGGTGGATAGAATCACCGAAGTCAATATCGAAGAACAACGTATTATCGGCTATAAAAACGTTACCTTCAACGAGCAGTTTTTTCAGGGGCATTTCCCCGGTCGCCCTATTATGCCGGGCGTTCTACTTATTGAGGCAATGGCGCAAACAGGCGGTTTACTGCTCCTTTCCAATCCCGCAAAGACCGACGACAACACGATGACCAAAGATAAATTAGTGTTTTTCATGGGCATCAATAATGCTAAATTCCGCAAGCCCGTTACGCCCGGCGACCAAGTCTTTTTTGAGGTAAAAATGCTTCGGCAGCGCCGAAATACCTTCCAAATGGAAGCAAAAGCACTCGTCATGGGAGAAGTGGTTGCTGAAGCAGAACTGATGGCAGCAGTCGTTGATAAATAAGCATTCCCCGAAGTTTATCGCCTTTTCTTTTCACCATCCGATGACCATTCTTCCAATGACCATTCAACGCCTTGCACTGCGTATCGCTACGGGGCATTTTATTGTGAGCCTTTTTGCGTACTATATTCTTATTGCCTTTGAGCTTCCCGGGCGCACGATGCCGCTCGCGGGAACAATCTTTGCGGGGCTATGGGCAGTGCTGAACCCGCCTGTCTTTCTGGCACGAAAGAGCATGGAGTGGTATAGTGGACTACCGCTTGCGTTCTATGCAGTCTTGGGGCTGCAAGCGTGTATGTCGGTAGGCGTATATTTTGGTATCCTCTGGCTTCATGACTGGCGAAACAAATCTAAGGAATCATTCAAAAATAAGTGAGTAAATCTTTCTTGGTGGCACAGACATTCTTGTCTGTGTAGTCCTGTGAGCGCGGCGCTCAAAATACCGCTTCAAAACTCACAGACAAGAATGTCTGTGCCACCAAAGCCCAAAAACTTTGGCACTTTATTTTTTGTGCAATCCTTAAAGTGTTGTCGTAAATTGCCTATATGTCTATCGTATATGCATCATTGACGGTCGTTTTGGCAAGATACGCACGATGTTGCCCATTTTTGGGAGCAGAAAGTTGATGAGAACCTGTCTGCCCTAATGTTGATAGCATCTTCCCATCCAAGCGAAAGAATTCCAAGAGCGTTTGAAGATTGCCCATTTGCTGATGAAGTCTGGTGATACTAATTTGAATTTGATTCAAATCCTGCGCAGATTCCACCGAAATCCCTTGCACCATACTGATTGTGCCAACGATTCCGATACTGAGTGCCACCTGCTGCTCGCTCGCTTCAGCAATGTTCGTGATAACGCTTGACACATTGCGCGTATGCTCAATGATATGCTGAAGACGTGTTCCTGCTTGACGAGTAATGGTCTCCCCGCGCTCCACCCGCTCTTTACCCGAATTCATCGTTGCTATCGCTGTGTCCGTGTCGCGCTGAATGTGCGTAATCATTGCCGTAATTTCTTTCGTCGCTTTCTGTGTGCGCTCGGCGAGTTTGCGTACTTCGTCGGCAACGACGGCAAAGCCTCGTCCTTGTTCGCCGGCGCGGGCGGCTTCAATAGCCGCATTGAGTGCTAAAAGATTCGTTTGGTCAGCAATTTCCTCAATCACCTGCACAATTTCACCAATCGCTTCGCTACTTGTGCCGAGCTGGATAATCGCATTGGCAGAGCTATTGACCACGCTCCCAATCATACTCATTTCGTCAATCATTTCGCGGACGGTCGTTTCGCTGGCAGTCGCATCATCACTGGCTTGCTCGGCATCACTGGCGGCAAGCATCGTTTTTTGCGTAGTCTGCATAATCGTCGCATTCATTTCGTTCACCGTCAGCGATGCTGTTTCCATTTCAGCTGTTTGTTGCTCCAAACCGCTCACCATATTCGACGTTTTTGCCAAAATTTCCTGTGTAGCTAGAGCCGTTTGTTCGGCTGCATCGGTTACTTTGTCCACGATAAGGCGGATATTGGCTACCGCAGCATTAAAGCCATTATACAGCCGTGCTACGTCTTCATTTTCTGTGCCGTCGGTGTAGATCTGCGCGGTTAAATCGCCTTCAGCAAAAGCATGAACATTGCGCAAAATCGTTTCAACAGTCTCACTCAAGCGTTGTTTTTCTTCGGAAACCTGCTTGACTGCAGCTTCCACTTTGGCTTGAACGCTGGCTTTTTCGGTTTGGAGTTCACCGATAGCCCGCCGAATATTGGCAGTCATCTGCTCAAAGGAAAGTGCTAAATCGTGGATTTCGTCATTGGAGGCAATAATGTCTGCGCGGGCACTGTAATCACCTTGCGCCACATCGGAAGCAGCTTTGCGTAAGACATTCACTGGCTTGGTGATAATACGGCTCAAGAACAACGCCAAGACAACACTTAGAATAATGATTAACAAAATCACTACTCCCGACGAAGCAAGATACAGCGTGGCACGAGTAGATTTTTCCGCCGCCATCTGTTTCAAAATTGGGCGTACAGCCTTGATATAGTCTTTGAAACCACTTCGGTTATCTTCCATTGCTTTCGCTGTTTTTGTCAGCTCTTCGGCTTTGATAAGGCTTTCATCCATAAATCGCACAAAATCAGCCTGACGAGAAGCATCGGCAAATGATGATTTTGTTTGTGCGTACCGCACTGAAGCAGTAAATTCCTGTTGCGTTTTCTTCGTTTTTTTGCCAATCAGTGCAGCATCAGTCAGGTCGCGGAGTTTACTGCGGCAGAGGGCAAGAGCCATCGTAAAGTCTTCGGAGGGAGTACTAGAGGCACAAGCAGCAGCCTGATTCAGAAGTGCTGTTGTTTCGCCGACAATACCCGTGCTATCATTCATCCCAATAAGAACGTACATCTTTACTGTCGAATCGAATGCACGGCGATAATTGTAGAGAGCAGTATCCAAGCGCCGCGCAGTAGCTTCGTGCGTAAATTCATTCACAAGCGAATCGCACGTTTGCATTGTCGAATCCATACGCAATGCGTATTTCATCTGGCGAAATGTGATAAAATCAAGGTCATGTTGGCGAGCTTGAAGAAATTGGATTTCTATAAGGCGCACACTCTCTCGCTCTGCCAATGCACGATTGGAAAGTAGCGCAAAGCCACTAACAATGAGCGTAAAAAGTAACATTACACTTGCCATCCCCAATAGTTTACGCGAAAGCGTCCAGCGAAAATTCAGCATAATAGCGTTGGGTAAAGAATCTCTAAATCGTGGTGATATAGTCCAAGCATCGTTTTCAGATACTGTCCCAAAATGTACATCCAATACGAAAGGTGTTGGTGCGTTTGTAGTTGTAATAGAGAGGCTTACAGCCTACAAATGTACAAGGTTTTTCTTTCATTGCCAAGCCTTCATTATGAAAACACTTACACCACTTCGTTTCTCTTGTATCACTGCTGTTGCGCTTGTTGGTTTTTTGCTTTTGACCGTAAGCGCAGAGGCTTCTGCCGCAAGCACTGACAGCCTACAAGATTCCATCAATGCCACGCGCAATACAATCAATAAAACCGCAATGTTCACGCTCGGTGCATGGGCATTAGGGAATATGGCGGTAAACGGCACACTTCTTGCCCTGCAAGCAAACCGTATGCCCGCCGAACGAGGTTCTGGCTACTATTTTCAGCAGATGAATGTGTTCTGGAATGTGGTCAATCTCGGCTTGGCAGCTGGCGGCTTATATGGTAGTCTGACTGAGCCGGCGCATGGAATATCACTCTTTGAGACCGTCGAAAAACAAGCATCTATCGAGCGTATTTTACTCCTGAATGCCGGACTGGATGCGGCATACATGGCAGCAGGAGCATGGATGCTGGAACGTAGCAAGACCGCAAGCGACCAAGCAGCGCTTTGGCAGGGCTATGGGCAATCTTTGGTGTTGCAAGGGGCATTTCTCTTGGTCTTTGACATCGCTGTTTACATGATTCAGCATAGCGCCAGTGAACCACTTTTGCGCGAGATTTTGAATTCTGCGCGGTTTGGTCTCTTGCCCACAGGCGGTTTGAGCGTCGGACTGTGCATGAGGTTGTAATGCCTAGGCACGAGGCAAAAACATCAAGAAAAATTTCTCGAAAAAATCTTTTTTGAAGCGCTTTGATTTGTGTAGATTATTCGCCGATGATTCTACCTCATTCACTGCCCTCTACACCGACCAACACGGAGTTTGCTATGAGCTTTAAGCATAAGTATCCGCTCGATGAACGCACATATATCGAAGTCGCTCGTGAACAAGAACATGAGAAATGGGGTTCACAGATACTTCTCAATCTTTGCGTCAGCGATGCGCCCGAAGCCGGAGAAGCAAGCTATACAGAGGTCGCACGAATGATGCTCCGCTCACTTGAACCGCTTGTGGAACAGTTTGGTGCCGACGATTTCGTCCAACACGTTCTGAAATCTGTCCTCCCAGGTAAAGGGTACGCTCATAGACTCCACGAATTTCTGCTTTCTCACCACAGCAGTTTTCCCTTTCCCGTTGCAAACGTCTATTCGACCGACCCCAGCATTGATAATATCTACTTCGTGCAGCGCAACCAACCCCGTTTGTATATCTCCGAAAGCGCCGTGAAATTCTGGAACAAGCGCGTCGAACAAGGCAAAGCAGAATATCTGGCAGACATTAAACGCTACCGCATCAAGTGGTAACGTTGTATGCTGCTTTATAGCGTTCTCTCGCCACGATTATTTTGCCTGAAAATCCCTGTAAAAACCGTAATTTTGCCGACAGAAAGCGTCATTAACCAATGATGCTTTCAAGAGCGCTTTTTGTCTCACTCAATTTACCCATGAATGGCATACACTATCGGCATTATCGGCACCGGCTATGTAGGACTTGTTACAGGCACGTGCTTTGCAGAAACTGGTAACACGGTAATTTGCGTTGATATTGACGCAAAAAAAGTCGAAAAACTCCGCTCCGGCGTGGTAACGATTTATGAACCCGGCTTAGAATATCTTTTTGAGCGGAATATTCGTGAGAAACGGCTACACTTTACCACCAATCTCGAAGAGGCTGTCGAACGTGCACAAATACTCTTTCTCTGCCTTCCCACACCGCCCGATGAAGACGGTTCTGCTGACCTCAAGCACGTGCTGGGCGCTGCACGCACAATCGGCAGCATTATTACAGAAAAGCACATTACCGATTTCAAAATTATCGTCAACAAAAGCACAGTCCCTGTCGGCACATCGGACAGGGTACGCGAAAAAATCCTTGAGACCGCTCCCGAAGCCCATTTCGACGTAGTGAGTAATCCCGAATTTCTGCGAGAAGGCTTTGCGGTAGAAGACTTCATGAAGCCTGACCGCATCGTCGTCGGCACGTCCAATCCGCAAAGCAGCGAGCTTATGCGCGACCTCTACGAACCCTTTACTCGTAGTGGCAACCCAATTTACGTACTCGATACCAAAAGCGCAGAAATTGCCAAATATGCTGCCAATGCGTTTTTGGCAATGCGCATTTCGTTTATGAACGAGCTTTCGGGCTATTGCGAAACGGTCGGTGCTGATATTGAATCGGTGCGTATGGCAATTGGCGCAGACAACCGCATTGGTAAGCGCTTCCTTTTCGCAGGCGTAGGCTATGGCGGAAGTTGTTTCCCGAAAGATGTGCGGGCGCTCAAAACATCTGCCCAACAAGTGGGAATAAACCTTGCGCTTGTGCAGGCAACTGAAGAGGCAAATTTTCACCAAACGAATCGCTTCGTAGAGCGCATCCTTGCTCGCTTTCAGGGTACTCTTTCGGGCAAGCATTTTGCTGTCTGGGGTATCGCCTTCAAGCCCAATACCGACGACACCCGCGAGGCTCCGGCGTTCATCGTCATAGACCGCTTACTCGAAGCAGGTGCAAGTGTGAGTGCTTATGACCCGGAGGCAGTCGAAGGCGCAAAACATTACTACGGAAACCGTTTTGCAGACCGTCTAAGCTATGCCGAAGGGATGTATGAATGTGTGAAGGGGTCGGATGCACTCATCATCGTCACTGAATGGAGCGAGTTCCGCAAGCCCGATACAAAGCGCCTTACGGCTGATATGAAACAACCGATTATCTTCGACGGGCGAAATCTCTTCGACGTGCAAAAAATGGGCGATGCCGGATTCGAGTATCACAGCATCGGACGAGCCAGTGCGCAGCCAGCTTAACAATAGATAGAACAGACATTTTCTCAACCTCTGAACGCTATAACAAAACGCTATAACAATATGCTCAACCAACCACTCTTTTCCGCTCCACCCGCAAGCATTGATGACGCACTCTGGGAAGCAGACCGTGTGCGGCATCTCATTCTGAGCGAAGCGGAGAACCCCAATTTTCCTGCCCCACCCGAAGGAAAATGGTCAATTGACGACTTACTCTATCATTTGCATTTGGTAGAACGCGGCTCTGCTTCTGCCATTCGGAAGATGATAGAAAGTGAAAAAGGCGAGCGATTCAGTGATGAATCCATTGCTAAAACTTGGCAGCGTATGAATGCCTTTGTACCTAATAGAAACACAAAAATCCTTGCGCCAGACGGCGTAGCACCGAAAGATACACCGTCAAGAGCAGAGTGTATCAGGCTTCTCAGCGAATCCCGTGAGCGCCTCAAAGCGCATTGCAGCAAGACAACCACAGACGACTTACTCCGCATCTCATTCCCACATCCAGTCTTGGGAGCGATTCCGGGCTTACTGTGGATTACGTTTATCGCTATGCACGAAGCGCGGCATTTGGAGCAGATTTTGGAATTGAAAACGCAAACGATAGTCTGAAACCTTTTCACCCCATTTTTTCACCACTGAAGTATGCCTCCTTCTACCGACCACATTGCGAGCGACGCACCACGCATTATTCTGTTCACCGGAAAGGGTGGTGTCGGCAAAACAACTGTCGCGGCAGCAACGGCTCTGCGCTCCGCCGAAATGGGCAAAAAAACACTCGTCATCTCCACTGACCCCGCTCATAGTTTAGGCGATGCTTTAGACAGACCACTTGCACCCGAACCGCAAGAAATAGCGCCGAATCTCTTTGCTCAAGAGTTGGACGTGTATTACTCCATGAAAAAATACTGGGGCAATGTGCGTACGCTGCTTCTGACGGTCTTTCAATGGCAAGGCGTGAGCAGTGTTGTTGCGGAAGAACTTGCAGCGCTTCCCGGGATGGAAGAAGCCTCTGCCTTTCTTTGGTTGGATAATTATGTGGAAGCAAAAGAATATGATACCATCATTATTGACAGCGCCCCGACGGGCGAAACACTGACGCTGCTCACACTTCCACAAACCGTCCAGTGGTGGATGACGCGGGCATTTCCGTTCCAGAAAGCTGCTGTGCAAACTGTCGGCGCTGCCGTGCGAACGTTTACGGGTATCCCGCTTGACAAAGGCTTCATGGAATTGGATAATTTGTTCGATAAACTCCAGCGTATGCAACGCCTGATGACAAACCCAGACGTAGCCTCAATTCGTTTGGTGATGAATCCTGAACGCATGGTCATTCAGGAGGCTCGCCGTGCTTACACCTATTTGCAAATGTATGGCTTCAACGTTGATAGCGTGGTGGTGAACCGTATCATGCCGGAAACCGCAACGCACGATAATTTTTTCGCAGACTACATCACTTCGCAAAAAAAATACTTAGGAGAAATTGAGGAGTCCTTCGCACCGCTGCCGATGCTGAAAGTACCACACGCCGGCAGAGAAGTCTTCGGACTTGATTTGCTCCGCACCATCGGCGAAAGCCTCTACGCAGAGCGCAAGCCACTTGATTTTTACTACAAAGAAAAGCCCTTTGAGCTTCTACAAGACGGCAAAAACTACGTCCTCAAGACCAAACTGCCGTTCACCAATGAAGGAGAATTTGAAGTAAAACGCCTGACGGACGAAGTCGTGATTCAAGTCAAAAACCGGCGGAAGAACCTCTTTTTGCCGCGCTTCTTGGCATATTACACCTTGGAGAAGCATACCTTCGTGGATAATTGGCTGACGATGACCTTTACACCGAATACTTAAAACATCTGTCTATGAATATCCTTCTCATTGGCTCCGGCGGGCGCGAACACGCTCTTGCTAAAAAACTGACAAGTTCGCCGGAAGTTAAGCTCTTCGCTGCTCCGGGCAATCCGGGTATTTTTCAGTATGCCACATCTGCCCGTATAAATCCCGAACATCACGCAGAAGTGTTGGAATTCTGCAAAGAGCGTGATATTGAGCTTGTTGTCATTGGTCCCGAAGCGCCGCTTGCTGCTGGACTTGCCGATGATTTGCGTCTGCGCGGAATATCGGCTTTCGGTCCCTCGCGCGAAGCGGCACGACTGGAATCCTCGAAAGCTTTTGCCAAAGATTTCATGCTGCGGCATAGTATCCCAACAGCACAATATCGTGTTTTTAACGAACATCAGCACCAGGAAGCCCGTGATTACGTCGCCGCACACCCGCTTCCCATTGTGATAAAAGCCGACGGTTTGGCAGCTGGCAAGGGCGTAACGGTCGCCGAAACGCACCGTTATGCACTCGAAGCACTCGACGCGGCATTTGACGGCAAATTTGGTACGGCCGGGAGAAGTATCGTCGTGGAAGAATTTATGCAGGGCGAAGAGGCTTCGGTCTTTGCTATCTGCGACGGCGAACGCTTTCTGACGCTCGCCACCGCACAAGACCACAAGCGCATTGGCGACGGCGACACGGGCGAAAACACGGGCGGTATGGGCGCGTACGCTCCGGCACCGATTGTAACGCCGAACATTCTTCGGGATGTAGAGGAGCGTATCATCGCGCCAACACTCCGCGGGATGAAAGCAGAAGGGAAGCCGTTTGTGGGCTGCTTATACGTGGGCTTGATGATTGACCTGAGCGGCACATCACGCGTTGTCGAGTTCAATGTTCGCTTTGGCGACCCCGAAACCCAAGCAGTGTTAGCTGTTTTAGATGGAAACTTAGCTCAACTGCTCCATAGCGCGGCAGTGGGAAAATTAGATGCACGTTCGGTAAAAAATGTTGCCGGCGGCGTAGCGTGTTGCGTTGTATTAGCTGCGGGCGGCTATCCGGGTGAAGTCCGCAAAGGTGACGAAATCACAGATATTGAAGATGCTGAAGGGATTGGCAATGGTGCTGTAAGCGTCTTTCATGCCGGAACCGCGATTCGGCACGAGCCGGACGGTACGACGAGTCTCTGCACCAACGGCGGACGTGTGCTGGGTGTAACCGCAAGCGCATCGACACTCGAAGAAGCCATCAAGCGCTGCTATGAAGCGGTAAAACTGGTACATTTTCGCGGAAAGACGTATCGCACGGACATCGGCGCAAAAGGTCTGCCGAAAGGATAAAAACGCTGAATATGGTATGACAACAAGAATTGTTGTGAGCCAACAACGTACATTTTCACAGGAAGTCCGGACAAAAAAGTATGAACATGAAGGATACACCTTTGGCAGCGCTTACAGGCGTTTTAGAACACTACTACGGTGAGATTTACCGCCGTATCCGTCAGAAAACATCTGCTACGGTGGAAGGAATCGTCATTAGCGGAAGTGGCTTAAATGCAGCACTGGAGCATTATTCGGCAGAAGAAATTATTGACTTGCACGATATAGAAGGCTTTCCTCAGCCGACCGTGAAAGGACATTCTTCCTTTCTTCGTATCATTACCATCGAAGGCAAACGTGTAGCCCATTTCACAGGACGCTGCCATATCTACGAAGGCTTCACACTTCAAGACTCACTGGCGCAAATTGCCCTTGGTAAGCTCATGGGCGCTCGGTTCACCGTACTGACGAATTCAGCAGGAGGAATGCACCATTCCTATACCGCAGGCGACATCATGCTTTTGACTGACTCCCTTAATCTCATGTTCCGACCTGTGCAGCGCCAATGGCTCGCAAGTCTGACCCAAAACGCTCGGCAAGAGCGCCCCGAACTCGACTATTTCCGCGCTGCCTCGGGAGAGAGTATTATTTCAAGCGAGTGGCGGAAGCGCATCGTACCAGAACTTGCCACCCGGGGAATACCGTTTCATCAAGGAGTCTATATCGGGCTAACGGGACCTACCTTTGAAACACCTGCCGAAGCACGAATGTATCGCAAATTTGGCGAAGCCGTCGGTATGTCCACCGTCCATGAGGCGGAATTTGCTCGCATTTGCGGTATGAGCGTCGCTGCCTGTTCGCTCATTACCAATATGCTTCCCGAAAGTGCTGCCGTGAACGTGTCGCACGACGACGTGATTCATGCGGCGGCTATTGGTGCACCGCGCGTGGCGACGTTTATCGCCTCAGCCTGCAAAACTGCGTCATCATCACCCTTTTGAGCTTTTCTCATGCAACCCGTTCTTCATCTTGCCCCCGACGACCATCGTCGTATTCTGGCTGCTGACCCGCTTTTGCTGCCCTTTGACTTGAACGAAATTTTCTTTTCCGTGCAAGGCGAAGGTACGCGGGCGGGTATGCCATGCGTGTTTGTGCGTTTGCATGGTTGCAAACTGCGCTGCTCCTACTGCGATACCAAGTACGCCATTGACCGTAGAACGGGCGGACTTTCGGTAACGGGCGCAGAGATTGACAGGCGTGTACGTGAGTTCGGATGCCGCTTTGTGGAGTTTACCGGCGGCGAACCGCTTGAACAACCGAATGTCTTTGCGCTGATGAAGTACTATGCCGATGAAGGCTTCACGGTCGCCGTCGAGACCGGCGGACACGTGGATGTGAGTCTCGTGGATGAGCGTGTCATTCGGATTATTGACATGAAAACGCCAAGCTCCAAGATGATGCCGAAAAATAACTACCACAATCTTGCAATTCTCCGCCCGCACGACGAGGTAAAATTTGTGATTGGGTCGCGGGAAGACTACGAATGGTCGAAAAAAATTACGCTGGACTACGACTTGCCTCGCAAAACTGCTACGGTGCTTTTTTCACCTGTCTTCGGTACGGTGGAATACAAGCAGATGGTGGAATGGATACTGGAAGACCGCTTAGATGTGCGCTTTCAACTGCAAATGCACAAGTTTATTTGGCATCCCGATATGCGAGGGGTCTAGTGTACGTTTCCAAACGTTATCACTGTTCCCATGCATCCAAACGACGATATGCCGGAAGGCGCAAAAAGCCAAATCTTGGAAAAATCTGAACTCAAAAAGTAATCACTGAGGATAGCCAATACTCCTATCGTTATCATTTTCTTCTATGACCACCATTCCCGAATTTGTCCACTGGACGCGCCAACATATCAAAGGCGACGAAAAAGGCGAAGCGCAAATTTTTCTCGACCGCTTCTTTCGCGCGTTTGCATGGGAAGGCACAAAAGAGGCAGGCGCGGAATACGAAGAGCGCATCCGCAAAAAAGAAGTCGGAAAGCGCACCACTACGTCCTTCGCCGATTTAGTCTGGCGACCCGATGCCGCCCGAAAACGCTCCGGACTGCTCGTGGAAATGAAAAAACGCGGCGAACACCTCCACAACCACTACGCCCAGGCATTTGAATACTGGCTGCGCCTTGTGCCGCACCGCCCGCGCTACGTCATGCTCTGCAATTTCGATGAATTTTGGATTTACGATTTCGACCGCCAGTTGGATGAGCCGATGGACAAGCTCACGCTGGACACCCTCGCAGAACGCGCTTCCGCACTGGGCTTCATGCTCAAAGACGAAAGACCACCCCAATTCGGCAACAACCGCGAACAAGTCACCCGCGAGGCGGCGGAGTCCGTCGCCGCGCTCTTCCGAAAGCTCGTGGAGTGGAAAGTTCCTCGCTCGGAAGCGCAACGCTTCACGCTGCAATGCGTCTTTGCGATGTTTGCCGAAGATTTGGGACTGCTGCCGAACAGCATTTTTTCGGAAATTGTTGCCGAATCGGAGAATAATCCCGCACTTTCCTACGATGCCATTGGCGGCTTGTTCCGGCAGATGAACTCGCCCGAAGCCGCACGAGGTGGGCGCTTCCACGAGGTGAAGTATTTCAACGGCGGTTTATTTTCGCGCATCGAACCACTTGAGCTGCAAAAAGCGCATTTGTTCCATTTACAATTTGCCGCCCGCCAAGATTGGAGTAAGGTCAATCCCGCTATTTTCGGAACGCTCTTCGAGCAGAGCATGGATGCGGGCGAGCGCCACGCCCTTGGCGCACACTTCACCAGCGAGGCGGATATTCAAAAAGTGGTCTTGGCGACGATTGTTCGCCCGTGGCGGGAACGCATCGAAGCGGCAAACACATCCGCCGAACTCCGCCAGACCGCTAGCGAACTTGCTGCTTTCCGCGTTCTCGACCCCGCTTGTGGGAGCGGTAATTTTCTCTACGTCGCCTACCGCGAAATGAAGCGCTTGGAGCGCGAACTGTGGGCAAAACACGCCGCAAATTTCTCCCCAACGCACCGCGAAAGCATCGGTCAAACCTCGAAGGTCAGCGTCCGGCAGTTTTTCGGCATGGACAAAAGCGCCTTTGCGACCGAACTTGCCAAAGTGACGCTGCTTCTGGCAAAAGAACTCGCTATCACCGAAGCCGAAGCCCAGCGCCGAAGCGGTGAGCAAGCCACTTTTGCGCCCGACGACGCACTCCCATTGGAAAACCTTGACGATAACATTCGCTGCACCGATGCGCTCTTCACGCCGTGGGCAGAGGCGGACGCGATTATCGGCAATCCGCCTTTTCAGGCAAAAAACAATATGGCGCAGGAGTTCGGCGCAGACTACGTTGCGCGGCTGCGAAGCGTGTACCCCGACGTTCCCGGACGCGCCGATTATTGTGTCTATTGGTTTCGCAAGGCGCATGAACACTTGCCCACAGGCGGACGTGCGGGACTGGTCGGCACAAACACCATTCGCCAAAATTATTCCCGCGAAGGCGGTTTGGATTACATCGTTGCTAATGACGGCGTGATAACCGATGCCGTCGGAACGCAGGTCTGGAGCGGTGATGCGGCGGTTCATGTCTCAGTGGTGAATTGGGTGAAAGCGCCTTCGGAAGCGGAGCGCAAGCAAGCAAAAACGCTCATGCTCCAAACAGGAGACCACGCCGACAGCCCCTGGAAAACCTACGCTTTGGAGCGCATTTCCGCGTCGCTTTCGCCTGAAACCGACGTGACGACGGCGGCAATTCTCCGCGCCAACAGCACCGCCAACGCCTGCTATCAAGGGCAGACGCATGGACACGAAGGGTTTTTGCTGAGTGTGGAAGAGGCGCGGGAAATGATGGAAGACCCGAAAGCTGCACCCGTACTGCATCCGTACCTAATTGGCGATGAACTTGTCGGCGCACGGCATTCGCAGCCCTCGCGGTATGCGATTGACCTGAATCACTGCGACGATATTTTAGCGGCGCAGGAATATGGGAAAGCCTTTGCTCACATTCAGAAATATGTTTTGCCCGCTATGCAAGCGAAAGCGAATGAAGAGCGCACCACATCAGGGAAAGAAGTTGGTCCGCGTCAAACGCATCTCAAAAAGTGGTGGAAATTCTGGCGTGGACGAAATGAGATGCTCTCCCGCATAGCACCGCTTGGGCGCTACATTGCGTGTGCGCGAGTAACGAAGCGCCCCATTTTTGAGTTTATCGGCACGGATATTCGACCAAATGACAAAGTGCAGGTCTTCGCCTTGGCTGATGATTACTCGTTTGGCGTGATTCAGTCCGTTGTTCATTGGAAATGGTTTGTGGCAAAATGCACAACGCTCAAAGCAGATTTCAACTATAACACCGAATCAGTGTGGGACACCTTCCCATGGGCGCAAGCCCCCACGCTAAAGCAAGCCCAAGCAGTAGCGGCGGCATCGGTGGAACTGCGGCGTTTGCGGCACACACTCTGCGAGAAGCACGATTGGAGTCTCAGGGAGCTTTACCGCAGTCTGGAAACGCCCGGCAAACACCCTTTGCGCGATGCACAGGAAGCGCTGGATGCGGCTGTTCGTGCGGCATACAGTATGAAAGCAAAGGACGATGTGTTGGAATTTTTATTGGCACTGAACCACGAGTGTGCTGACCGCGAAGCACGTGGGGAAGCCGTTACGCCGCCGGGACTGCCGGATACGGTCAAAAATTCGGTTAAGGACGCTGGGGCGTTTCTTAGCGAGGATTGTGTGCGGATGCGGGCGGGGTAGGGAGTTCTATCGGATAAAAGTCCAAATGTATTACAAAAAAAATTGCGTACATTTGTGAAACTACCGTGATAATATGCTTTTAGACAAAACTATGAACATTTCCGCCACAACGCTGCCTGCGGAGCGGCAGCCATTCAGCAATGCACAACGCGAATTGCTTGCGCTCTTTGCGCATGATATTCCTGAGCAGCATTTAGTCGAACTGAAAACAGTGATTGCTCAATTTCTTATTGAGCGAGCGATAGCCGAAGCGACGGGTATCTGGGAAGAGCGCGGATACACAAGCGAGGAACATATTCAAGAAGCTCGTTCCGGCACTCCTCGCGCAGCCTTACCATGATGAATCTTGTTCTTGACACGAACATTTGGGTTATTGCTCTTGCTGAACGTTCAGAATATCACTGGCTGGTGCGCGAAATCGTTGCAGGGCGTATTGGCTTGTCACTGACAACAGATATACTTCTTGAATATGAGGAAGTGCTTGCGCGAAAGTATAACTCATCTGTAGCGGAGACGCTTATTGCTGCCTTGCCGGATTTGCCTCATGTTCGTCTTATCCATTCGTATTACCGATGGAATTGTATTACCGCCGACCCCGACGATAATAAATTTATTGATTGTGCCATTGCGGCCGGTGCTGATGCGCTCATAACAGAAGACAGCCACTTTGCTGTCTTGAAATCACGCCAATTCCCGCCCTTGAATGTTTGGTCGTTGGAAGAATTCTCTATGTTATATCCCCACAAGCAATAAAAGCTAGGCTAGATAATTGCGTTCAGGTGGGTAGTTTCACTCCCAAATACGCCGCACGCTATAATCATCAAACGCCGCATCACTACTGATAACGGGAATGTTTTCTGCTATTGCTTGAGCGATAATAATGCGGTCGAAAGGGTCGCGGTGGTGGAGCGGTAAAGTTTCGACGATGGCGAGATGGTGGGCTTGAATGGGTAAAAACTCTATAATATCCTCGTAAGCTGCCATAAACTGCTGTACAGTATGGCGTGTCTTCAGTTTTCCGATAGACTTCTTAATGGCTATTTCCCAAGGTGAGGCAATGCTTACGAGCAGTTCGTTATGGTCATCATCCGCAATTTGTCGTACAGATTGGGGCAAAAGCTCAGGAGAGTCAGAAAGCCAAATAAAGACATTCGTGTCCAGCAAAACCCTCATTCCATGTACTCCTTGAAATCCTCTAACGGCGCGTTAAAATCCTCCGCCATGTACAGCACCGTACCTCGTAAACGCCCTAATCTCTGTGTTGTTGAAACCTCAAATCCTTCGGGAACCGCATCAAAGTCATCGTCGGCTACATATAAGACAGCATCAGGCATCAAGCCCATTTTCTGGACGGGTTGTTGAGATATATCCGATGATTTTTGTTTGGTGGTATGTGTTTGATGTGTTACGGTTGCTAACGTACGCGCAATGAGCGTGTCAAGCGAAATCCCTTCTGAAGCAGCATAATTACTTGCCTGCTCCAAAATATGCGGCGGTATATCCAGTGTTACAGACATAGTTCATTCCTTGAGGGTAAAGGAAAAAGAAGGTTGGGAATCGTCTTCCAAATATACAACATTACTCTCACAATTTCTATGTACTCCGACTTCGCTGTAGGGCAATCGCATGAACCATCTGAACCCCTCACAGATTACACGGCTAAAATAGCATCCCACTCTCAAACGGCTCAATTTCCACTTGTTCTGTGAGTGAGTAATCATCAATGGCAGGAGAATTCACACGGTGCGAGACGGGATACGCTTCCAAGACATCCGAGGGGTAGGTACGTAAAAGTTTTGCCAGTTCCTGAGCGGGGAGTTTTTCATCCAACCACAAATCTTCATCCTCCGGCGTGAGAATCACTGCCATGCGGTGGTGCAGCGTCGCAATAAGGTCGTTTGGCTCGGTGGTAATAATCGTGCAGGAGCGCACGGCAGCTTGCGTCTGAGGATTTTTCCAGCTTTCCCACAAGCCCGCCATCGCAAAGGGTTCGCCGGATGTGAGGCGGATGTACATGGGCTGTTTCGGCGTAGTTTTGCCGCGCCCGCGCTCGCCCGGTGTGGCGGCTTTCCATTCGTAAAACCCATTGGCAACGACCAAACAGCGACGTTTCTGGAAGGCGTTTTTGAAGGAGGGTTTTTCCGTAAGCGTCTCCGAACGAGCATTGATGAGCTTGCTACCGATAGATTCGTCTTTTGCCCACGAGGGAATAAGTCCCCAGCGCACCATGTCGGCAATGCGCTCACCGTTTTGCATGGTGATAATCGGTACCTCTTGCGTAGGCGCGAGATTATAGCGAGGTTTTTCCAGTTTTTGGGCAACATCATCGGAAACGCTTGCACGGAAGCGCTTCTTGAGGTCGTCCGGCTTCAGAAACATAGTGTAACGACCGCACATGAGAATACGAGTTAGGAATGAGGAGGTTTGATGAGGCTTATAGAACAAGGACGAGAGAATTTATCGGCAAATACCACGCTTTGAGGCTTGGATGAATGTTATGCAATCAAGCGTTTCTGAGTGCAGTGTGCCGCGCTCTTGGAATTTCGTAATGCCCGCGCTAATGTTCAAGCCGGAGCGGAGTATCATTTGGTAAAAATCTTCAATCTCTTGAATAGCGCTATCGCTGAAACCACGGCGTTTTAAGCCGATTTTGTTTATGGTTTCAAATCGCGCCGGAACGCCATCCACAAGAGCGAATGGCGGGATGTCTTTCACAATCTTCGTCCCTGCGCCTACCATAGCGTGCTTGCCGACTTTGGAAAACTGATGGACCTTTGCCACGCCGCCAATAATGGCATAATCTTCAATAACAACGTGTCCGCCCAGTTGGGACGCATTGGCAATAATGACATGATTACCAACGACACAATCATGCGCCGCGTGGCAGTATGCCATGATAAGGCAATCACTCCCGATGCGCGTTTCGCCGCTTGCGTCTGTACCGCGATTGATAGTTACAAACTCACGGATAACGGTTCTGTCGCCAACGAAAGCAAGTGTCGGCTCACCATTGAATTTCAAGTCCTGTGGCTCTGCGCCGATGACCGCGCCCGGGTGAATAATGCAATCTGCGCCAATGCGGGCAGCGCTATAAATCACAACGGAAGAGCGTATTTCCGTGTTATCGCCAATCACGGCACCATCTTCGATGATGCTAAAAGCGCCCACACGCACGTTTACACCGAGTTTTGCGTTGGGAGAAATAATTGCTGTCGGATGAAGAAGGGCTGATGTTGTTGTTGTTGAAAGCTGCATATTTTCTTGCTTGTAAGACAAATCTTGTAGGACAGATGACGTATTTGGTTCCCAATGTTTACTTAATATACCGCTCTTTAATGACGGCAAGGTGGTGTATTTCGTGTCCGCCGATGATGTATGCAAGAGCACGAACAGAAATGGGGTTGTTATTTGCCGTACCGCTTAGAGTAAGCATTTCTTCCGAAAAACTTTTGAAAAGCGCAAATGTTGCGGCACGAACGACGGTAAATTCTGCCAGAAGGTCGTGAATACTCCGTTCATTCGCATTGGAAGTCGGCACATAGCTATTCTCATCAAATCCCGCCAAATCGGTAGCATCCTTGCGGGCAAACCGTAGAGCGCGGTAGGCAAAAATGCGCTCGGCATCAATCAAATGACCAACAATATCCTTAATTGTCCATTTCCCTTCGGCATACCGATACTGTAACTGCTCGTCACTGAGAGAGCCAAGCAGCGTTTGCGTTTCGCGGTGTGTGGCTTGCATAACGGCAAAGAGGTCGCCGCCGTTCACTTTGCTGATGTATTGGGCATAGTAAGGAAGGTATTCGCCGCTTTGGGGACGGGTGATTGTTGTTACCATTGGAATTTTTCGATGAAGTGAAATGGAACAATATTATTGCGCCACAAATCTAGCGTTTTTCTTGATATTGTGAAATGTTGATGTGTTGCGATATGCTCAAATTAACATTTTCTTCACAATTGGAAATATCGGCTAAAAATGCTATATTGCCAGTTCTTCCCCTAAATGTGATAAAAAAGGTACATGAGAATACGAACACTCACATCTTCTCGTCTGAAAGGCGCTCAAAACAGCGTCAAAGGCACAATACGCGGCGGCTCATTTCTGAGTAGTCAGCGTTTGCGTTCGTATTTGCTTCTGATTATCTCCCTTGCCAGTTCTATCCCTACGGCGCTCCTTGCCGCATAAGTGCTTCTGTTACGTACACCTGAATAGATTTTACTCGCGTATTTTTGCTTCCAACCTGTCTTCCAAAGGGCAGCGTTAGCAATCGCTTTCGTGATGTTCCGTTCCAAAAATGTGATTTCAAATATTCTTTCCTCATCATTTTTCTCACCGGAGAACGATTATGTCCACAACCAAAAATGCCTCAGCTACCGATGTGGTTACCGCTTCGGTTACCGCTTCGGTAAACACCACGGTAACCGCACCTGTCGCCAGCGGCAATGGTACGCACACCAAGAAGATGCATCACTCTTCGTTTTTGCCGTCGAACATTCCGGCAAATCAAGTCCACTCCACGCTTCGTAAGCATATGCTTGCCGATGGCTTCGATATGGTATTGGATTTGCACGGCAGCACGGGTTCGTACATGACCGATGCAGCGACGGGCGATAAATTCCTCGACCTCTTCACGTGCTTTGCGTCTATGCCGATTGGCATGAATCACCCAAAGCTCACCGACCCTGAATTTATCTATTATATGGGTATGGTGGCGCTCAATAAACCGTCCAATTCCGACCTCTACACCGAAGAGATGGCAGCATTTGTAGATACATTCTTCAAAATTGCCGTGCCGAAGCATTTCAAATACAGCTTCTTTGTCGAAGGTGGCGCTCTGGCTAATGAAAACGCTCTCAAAGCAGCATTCGACTGGAAAGTGCGTAAAAACTTTGCTAAAGGCTACCAACACGAGCGCGGACACGGCGTCATGCACTTCCAGCAAGCATTCCACGGTCGCTCCGGTTATACGATGACGCTCACCAACACCGACGAGAAAAAAGTAAAATACTACCCTAAATTCAACAACTGGCCCCGCGTCATTAACCCCTCAATGCGCTTCCCGCTTACGCCGGAGAACGTCGAGCACACACTCAAACTGGAGCAGCAATCGCTTGCTGAGATGAAACAAGCGTTCTTTGAGCATAAAGACCATATTGCCTGCATGATTATGGAGCCGATTCAAGGTGAGGGTGGCGATAATCACTTCCGTCCCGAATACTTGCAGGCTGTTCGTCAGCTTTGCGACGAGAACGAAGCACTCCTTGTTTTCGACGAAGTGCAAACAGGCGTTGGTATCACCGGCACATGGTGGGTGCATGAGCAGCTTGGCGTACAGCCCGACCTGATGACGTTTGGTAAGAAAATGCAAGTTTGTGGTTTGCTTGCCGGTAGCAAATTGGACGAAGTAGCAGAAAATGTTTTCCACGTTCCGAGCCGCATCAACTCAACATGGGGCGGTAACTTGGTGGATATGGTGCGCGTTGCACGGTATTTGCACATTATCCAAGAAGAAAACTTGGTGCAAAATGCCGCTACGGTTGGCGCATACCTCATTGAGCAACTTGGCGGAATGGCTCAGGAATTTCCGAATTTGGTGACAAATGTTCGTGGACGTGGCTTGTTTGCTGCCTTCGACCTTCCTACGCCGGAGCAGCGCGATGAATTCCGCCGTATCTGCTACGACCATAAAGTTATTCTGCTTGCCTGCGGCGTTCATTCTATCCGCTTCCGTCCACCCCTTAACTTGACAAAAGACCAAGTGGACGAAGGCATGAAAATTATGAAAGAAGCACTCCGTAAAATGAAGCAAAATGTGGATTGTTAAGAAATAATCAAACTCTATAAAAGTCGCTCTGCATCTTGTGTAGAGCGGCTTTTGTGTTTTTGTCCTCGTCATTGTGGCGAACTTTTTACTATTTTTGTACGCAATTTGTTTCATCATCATTGGTTTATTCATGCAAACACGCGACAGTGAGCGCCTCGCCGTAGCAATTCTCCTCTTCGACGACGTAGAAGTGTTGGATTTTGCCGGACCCTTTGAAGTTTTTTCTGTGACCGCCGAATTAAACGGCTACAAGCATCTGCACGTCTTTACTCTTGCAGAAGAGCAGCGCACTATTATTACCCGTAATGGTCTTAGCGTCATACCGACTCATACCTTAGTAGATGCGCCGAAACCGGATATTATTGTCATTCCGGGCGGCATCGGCTCAAAGGTAGCAATGATGCGCCCTGCTGTCATCGAATGGCTGCAAGCACACGCGCCAAATGCCGAAGTCGTTATGTCTGTCTGCACCGGCGCACGAATTCTGGCGAAAGCAGGCTTGCTGGACGGCTTGACGGCAACCACGCACCACGAAGCTTTCGCTGATATGCGTGAGCTTGCGCCGAATACAACGTGGGTGGAAGGCGATTGGCAAGATACGCGCTTCGTGGAGAACGGACGCATTATCACCGCAGGAGGCATTTCGGCGGGTATAGATACCGCCTTGCACGTCGTTGCGAAGCTGCTGGGACGCGACAAAGCCCGTGCGACGGCAGAATACATGGAATACGAAACAACGCTGTTATGACCTCTTCAACAAGGTTTACAGCATATCACCATTTCTTATTATTAAAGGATACAGTTGATGAAACGCACTCTTTTTGCTGCACTTGTTGTAGCGGCACTTTTCGGTACCACTGCTTTTGCGCAAACCGCTAAATGGTCGCTTGACCGTACGCACTCCCAAATTAGCTTTTCCGTCAGCCACATGGTCGTTGCTGAAGCGGAAGGTAAATTCGATTCATTCGATGTTGCCGTTCTTGCCGACAAAGAAGATTTAACCGACGCAAAAGTAGATGTTACCATCCAAGTGGCAAGCGTCAACACGGACAATAAAAAGCGCGACGAGCACCTCAAAAGCGCTGACTTTTTTGAAGCAGAAAAATTCCCGACGATTACGTTCAAATCGAAAGAACTGAAGAAAGTTAGTGACAACAAGTACAAGCTCATTGTCGACTTCACCATGCACGGCGTTACCAAATCGGTGGAGCTGGATGCAAAATTTGGCGGCGTTGTCAAAGACGGTCGCGGCAAACTCCATGCAGGTTTTAAGGTCGTTGGCGAAGTGAATCGTCAAGATTATGGCGTAAAATGGAGCAAAAAAATTGACAGCAACGGACTTGTTGTCGGTGATGTTGTCGAACTCAAAGGCAACGTCGAACTTATCAAAGAATAACACTACTTTTACGCAAGCTATCTACCATGCACCACCACGAGCTTCTCAAATCTGCACACGCCGCACACGAGCAAATGCGCTCTATGCGCCGTGCGCTCCATCGCAATCCTGAACTTTCGTTCCATGAATATGAAACGAGCAAATTTATTCAGGCGCGGCTGGCAGAATTGAACATTCCTTTTCAGGTAATGGCAGAGACAGGCGTGGTGGCGCATATTGGTGCGGGCGATAGATGTGTAGCGCTCCGTGCAGACATTGACGCGCTCCCGATTCACGAAGAGTCCGGAGTGGAATACACTTCCACAAAGCCCGGCGTTATGCACGCTTGCGGACACGACGCGCATACAGCGATGCTTCTGGGTGCGGCGCAAATTCTCAAAGAACGAGAGACCGCGCAGGGCGCATCCGCTCTTGGCGGTGTTATCAAACTCATCTTTCAGCCCGGCGAAGAAATGTCGCCCGGCGGCGCATCTATTATGATTCGAGAAGGGGTTCTCCAAAATCCACGCCCCGAAGCGATTTTCGGGCAGCACGTCAATCCCGATGCCACCTGCGGCACGGCAGCATTTGTCGGTGGTATGATGTTGGCTTCGACCGACGAACTCTACTGGAAACTGCACGGCAAAAGTGGACACGCCGCGCAACCACATAATGCTACTGACCCGATACTCATAGCAGCGCATCTTATCACGCAGCTTCAAACCTTGATTGCGCGCCGCTTGAATCCCTTTGCGCCCGGCGTACTTTCGATTTGTTCTATTCATGGCGGTCATGCGACCAATGTTATTCCTGATATTGTCGAACTTTCGGGTACGCTTCGTTCTATGAACCAAGCATGGCGTGAAGAGGCTCTTCGCGCTATCGAAGCGCATTCTCTTGCACTTGCCGCTTCGCCGCTTTATGGCGACGGGCGCTGCGAACTGAGTATTGTACGCGGCTACCCGCCGCTTATTAACAACGACGAAACAACAGCATTTGCTCGCACGGCTGCACAACATCTCATTGGTGCGGCAAACGTTGAAGAGTTTGAACCCAAAATGTGGGGTGAAGATTTCGCGTACTACACCCACGAAATCCCGGGAACGTTCTGGATGCTAGGTATTCGCCCACCGCATTTGGAGGCTACACCCGGCTTGCACAATTCCAAGTTTATTGTTGACGAAAACACACTCCCCATTGGTGCGGCACTGCTCGCCAATGCAGCATTGACAAGACTTGCCTCGTAAAATTTCGGATGCGCTTTGAGCGCTGTTCGAGCGCTTTGAGCAGATATTCACCGACGCTTGGAGTTTGCAATGTCCAGACCAACGCAACATCGTGAAGAAAAAATTGACAATGAAATAGACAGAGTAATTGAAACAAAACAGATAGTTTTTTTCGACGGTGTTTGTAATCTTTGCAATGGCGCACTGAACTGGCTCATAGACCACGACCCGCACAATCACTTGCATTTTGCGCCACTTCAAGGGGAAACATTCCGTGTGCTGAAAAATAACGAGACCCTATCAGATGACCTTTCGACCATTGTCTTTTGGTCGGAAGGACGCTTCTTTACTCACTCCGAAGCAGTTTTGCGTACCTGTGCTGCACTTGGCGGGGTATGGCGTTTGGCACGTGTGGGGCTGATTATTCCTGCTTTTCTGCGTGATATTCTTTATCGTTTTATCGCCCGCAATCGCTATCGCTGGTTCGGCAAACGCGATGCTTGCCGCCTTCCCACGCCAGCGCTTACCGCAAAGTTTCTTGCGTAACCATCATTGAATTTCTTTTTCCATAAACTGCTGTTTATATGCCATCTTTGTTTCGCCGTCTCCTCGCGTTCACTGAAATTCTTCTTGCTATGAGTGGTATAGTTCTTCGGCGTATGACTTTTGCGCGAGGTGCTTCCATTCTGCTTTCGCTGGCATTGTATGTGTACTTCATGTACCTCAATAGTCTTTCGGTTGCTTTGTGGTATTTTTCTATCGCAACGCTTATTCATTACGTGCTGCTTTTTGGGATGTTTGCACC
>JANYDO010000130.1 GCA_025363605.1 Candidatus Kapaibacterium sp. | reverse complement strand
ACGCCATACAGGAACAGAAAGAGATTCAGACCGCTTAAAATTCTCAGACGCAGGAATAGGATGACGAAACAGCGAAACCATGCCCAATTCCTCAGCAATCTGACGCAACTCAGCCCGTGAAAATTTAGAATCATAGCTTTTGTTGTACCAGAGGAAAACCCGTGTAGCAGGACTAATACGCTGAATTTGTTCCAAAACCTCAATAGAACCATCCGCAGCCCACGAACCATCAATCGGAATCAATAACACATCAATACCGAAATCCCGCCCAAACGATTCAATAAAGCGATAATCAGGCGGAGCGTCAATCAAAACAAGACTATTACCAGCCATTTGCACGGCTTCCAACTCGCCCGTGACAGAAACGCAACCAACCTGAAAACTCGTACCCGTATTATACTCACGTTTTGCATAGCGCGATAAGAAACGAGAGCTATTTTTTTGTGGGTCAGCATCCAAAACTAGCGCACGTTCGCCTTGCTCTTCAGCACGAACCGCAGTATTGACAACTAGCGTAGTTTTACCGCAGCCGCCCTTCAAATTGAAACTCAAAACATTCATAAAAAAACTCCAAAAAATGAAAAAAACAATGATACTTGTGCGTATCATCTGCGTATTGTTTGTGTACTATCTGCGTATCGTTTGTGTAGCATTTGTGTATTGTCTGTGTACCATTTGTGCATCGAATTTGATATTCTACGAAGTAGTACCTGCGTACCGTTTGCGTACTATTTGCGTATCGTTTGTACACCATCTGCATATTGTTTGTGTACCGTTTGCGTATCGTTTTTAGCCACAAATGGTATCAAATACAACATCGGCATCACACGACGACAACCCTAAACCATCATCCTCATCGAGAAACGCTCCATCCTCAATATCAACAGGCAAACCGCCCCACGTCGTAGATTTCCGAGCATACCAGTTCCAGAGATTTCCACGTTCAACACACGCAGAAATAGCCACCTCCGCAGCCGAGCGCGTGATTTCTAAGGTCTGTGCCATGAAATGCAGCCGTTTAATCGTAATTTTGCAGGAGAACACCTCTGAAGGGGCAGCAGTGCGTTTCGTGAGCGAGACAGCACCGACAGATTCCCAGTCAATCACACCAATAGCGCCCAATTTTTCCTTACGGCGACTTTTATTACCGTCCTCAGAAGTAGGCACAAACTCAAACCAGTTTTCAAACTGCGTCCGGGCAATAGACACGAGATAGGCAGCATCGTCAAGCCGCCAAAAATCGAAGTTTTCGATAGTTTTGATACAAGCTGAACGCATACGCAATTCGACGCGCTCAACGTTCCCAGCATCAGCCAAACCACAGCTCGCCCAAAAGTCACGGATATACTGTTTGCACGATTGCTCCAGCTCACGCGATTTATCATAAATGGAGAGAATTTTATCTGACGAAGATTTCCCGATATAAAACCCTGCAAAATCCCCCGTTTTCGTGTCCAACGACGACGCACTCAGCTTCGCTTTCCCCATCATAGCATATTTTCGATTCCCGATATACTCTTCTTGAATAAAGCGACGCAAACCGCGTTCATACACGACTTCGCCCGTCTGAGTATTTGCAAGAGCGTCAAACACGCCGTCAATAGCAATATCCAAGCGCGAAACGTTTTTGTAGTGCCAGTGCATCATAGCGCACATTGTCCGCAACCGAGACAACCAGTCATGGCGGTACAAATGATGATTATAGATTTTCACCTGCACCACATTGGACGCTATCAACGTAGTCCGCGAGTGGGAAAACACAAGCGCAAACGCCTCTCCATCAAGCGAGACCTCCCACGAATGGGAAAAATACTTATTTCCCTGTACCGCACACGGCGTAAAGACGACGTTGCCAGAAGCATAGACGGCATCATCAGAGGGCAGAGGCAAAACGTCATCACAGACAAACATGGCTTGCGCCCAATCAACAGAAATCGCGTATTTCATATATTCCATCCCGTTTGGTATAGATAGCCGTTGTTAAACTTACTACGGCTATCAATTCAAAGTAATTTTTTGCCGAATCCATACGAATCAGTAACTTGCAATCAGTGTTCCGAGAGAGCAACCATTTTTGCTACCAATGCAAGAGGTGGTTTTGTTTCTTTTGTGTTCCGAAAATTTAACATCTGAAACAAACAGGGGTCTAGTGTTCAAAAGAACGCCAGGAACAAACAGTTTGTTGAAGGAAAAGTAAAAACCTCGTTTCGTCGCCGCCAAGCAAGAGAAACGTGGTTTTTTTTATACCTAAAATTTATATCAAAACTTCACCGTTAGAACGCTCACGTAGCGTCTCAAATTTGCGTTCACAGTCAGCCAAAAAAGAAGCGGCTTTAAAGTCGCCGCGCTCACGAGCGACAATTTTCATCGCCTCAACAACGACCTCAAAATGTGTCGTCGGAAACGAGGAAACAAGCCGCTCCATATCGGACAACGATAATCTTGTAGTCATATAACAAAAAAATTAAAGAAGGGTAAAGATTACGAATGGCTCAAAATCTGCTCCGCAAAGCCTACGCAGATGTTTCGCCATTCATGCCAACTTCCGCTTTTACGGAGATGAAGGGCGCTTTTTCGACCGTTTTCGGGAAGGGGAGGGGCTAGAATCTAGCCCCTCATTCTTCACCTCCGAGACGACGGCGCTCAGGTTGTCATGGCGAGACAGTGCCCTATCCTCCGCCGAATTAGTCCTAATCAATGACGAATATGCTTCAATTATTTTCTGTTCAAGAATTTGCCCCGCGTCATTACTATCCACACCCAAAATCATCTTTGCCACCGCAGCAGATTCAATAAGTGAACGCAAAAAAACATCAATAACAGCACCAGACACGCCGCTACTTCTAGCCGTAGCAGCAAAAGCCGCAGCACCAGCGCTCATCTCAATACCAGCCTCCATAGCTCGATTACAGGGCATCATAACAGCAACGGGTTCATTCCACTTGTATAGAACGGTAGTAATGCCAGCCTCAGCATCACTCACCAGAGCCGAAAATCCGCCACGTGTAACATCTCCAACTGTTCGACGGGCGAAACTAGAATTTTGAGCAGGTTTTTCCATAGCCTAAAATATATGATAATTCACATATAACCAAACTTAAAAATCACACACTGCGTTTTTTTGCACGTTTATATTCCTGACGGACAAGAGAACGAAACAACGCAGCGATACCGTTACCGCTTTCAGCCACGAGCCAATCAAGCGCTACCTTAGTTTCTTCATCATATCGCACATGAACATGATGAATGTACCGTTTAACACGCGACGGCTTACGTTTTTGCTTTTGAGCAATAGATTTCCCACCCGTCAAAACGAACGAAGCATCTGTTACAGGCAAATCAGCAACAACCGGCTTACGAAGCGGCGGCAGTTTTACTTCTTTTTTCATCACGCCCTCACTCGTTTAGATTGATACGCTCCAAATTCAGCCCGCCCGTCAATATCGTCCACCGCCAAGACCTCGCTATCATCACAACCGTTAATAATCCAGTCCGTGAGAATTGTTAGATTCGTCGTTGCTAAACTACGAGAGGCATAGGGAACACGCCATACAGGAACAGAAAGAGATTCAGACCGCTTAAAATTCTCAGACGCAGGAATAGGATGACGAAACAGCGAAACCATGCCCAATTCCTCAGCAATCTGACGCAACTCAGCCCGTGAAAATTTAGAATCATAGCTTTT
>JANYDO010000360.1 GCA_025363605.1 Candidatus Kapaibacterium sp. | reverse complement strand
GTTCGTGATTTGGATAGGTTTTTACTATTAGGACTTTCGCAAATCGCATCTGTCATACCGACGTAGGTCGGTATCCATGACGTGTACACGTTGCCGATAGATTCCGACCTGCGTCGGAATGACAGCAAACATGGACAGTTTGCGAAAGTTCTAACTATAAGTCTTGTGCATAGTCATCATATACGCTATCAAGCAGATTTAACACATTCAAAATAGCCTTTTTTCGAGCAGTTTTTAGCACAAATGCTTGACGGATTTTATCGGACATAGACTTTATAGTAGCTTGGTTTACGAGTGGTATAGGAATATGAGACAAACGTTCTTCGCGTAAATGGGGAATAGTTGTTCCGATTACAGTTCGTCGTCGTGCAGGATAATACCCCGTTTCGCGGAGCGACAATACTGCAAAAAGATATTCAGGTGTAATTTCATGCTCGATTCCGATATTTTGAGAACGAAGACGTATTCGTACAACTCCAGAAGCAATAATGGCTCTGTCCTGCTCTGTCACCATTGCCACTTGTCCAATCTTTCCATCTTTAGTAAACAAAATATCGTGTGGCTGCACATCTTGTTGCAGCTCACTAGCGATAGACTTCCGTACAAAGTAATCAGGAAATAAATCTATTTCGTGATTCAGAATATCTGATGTGCGGATAAATGCGTAGTCATCTGCTTGTTTATTTAAATAAATATCGTATAAGGCGCTTCCAACCTCATCGCCTTTGCTAAGTTCAGCAACTTTTCCCAGTGGGACGGTTGCGAATGAGTTTGTAATATGACGTTCTAAGCCTAATAGAAAAGGCGTATGTGCCGTTGCATTCCAAATATCGAATGCGGTCATATCACGTACCGATATGGAGAAATGTCTTTGTTGTCTATCAGGGCTGGTCTTAAATATTTCAGGCAGGTGCAACGATTCCAAGAGTTCTTGCTTTGCTTCGTCGAGTAAATCTGTCGCTGTACGGTTATCAGCAACAGCCTTCTGAACCTGACTAATAATAGTATTGTAGAGTTCGTCTGATAGTTTAATAACCTGTACCTCGGCGAGCTGCGAGTGTGTAAATTCTACTCGTGTATCGCCCTGAGATGCGAGCGTCGTTTGGGACTTAAAAAATCTAGAATTACAATACGCAGCTAAGTAGAAAGGAGAAATCTTTTGGGGGTTTGCGACGATTCGTGTTACGTGTTGGCTTGTAGCCCAGCCCTCAGTGTATTCATCCACCAAAGCCGCCGTCCCAAGTTTATTGGTTGATGCTTGGGTACGAGCAATTAAAATGTCATTACGCTCGGTCTTAATTTCTTTATTGACCTCTGGCAGCACAAATGCCAGATCCTCTTCGTACTCGTCAAGAGAAAATGGTTTAATATCGCCAACGCGGATATAGGGAATACCTTGGTCGGGAGTTGTGTATTCAGCGACGTAACTGCCGCTCACAATACTAGAGCAAAGCGTACCGAGCGAGTCTATTTCAAGTGCATGGCGTTTTGCCATTGCGTTAAAGAATTCTTGTACAGCAAAATACTTCGCATCCAAGCGTTGATGCTTATTGCGAAGAACGGAGGCTAAAAAACTGTGAATTACTGTAAATGCCATAAAACTACTTCGTAAATTCGTCATAAAATCGCACATTAAAGTTCAATGTGCTGCTCTTTTCTCCATGCGTGAAAAGCGGGCGCAATTGTTGGAATGTCATCTTGAGATGATGCTTTGCCACGTCGGTCGTGTCCGCAATGTTCGGCGATACCCATAAAAATCGGATAATCTGCCGGAATATCCTTTGGGAGCATTTTTTGGAGAACAAGGATTGATGTTTTTGTACCAGTATGTGGTAAGAATGTTTCGAGTGGAACGTCAATCACTGCAAGAATCTTAGCATTCTGCACAATCCAGTTGCGTACATAGGCATCAGTTTCGTTTCCAAAAATGCCATCCGGCAAGACTATTGCCATTCTACCACCTATCCGAAGTAATTGCAAACAGCGTTCAATAAAAAGAATTTGTGGTGCCTCTTTACTTTTAAGAGCCTCTTTTATGAATGTCCCAGTCTTTTTATTTCGCTTCCATTTATACGCAAGGTCGTACTGACGAAGTTTTTCATCACCCTCAACTTTAATATTAGAGCCGAAAGGTGGATTTGTTAGAATAATGTCAAATGTTTCCGGCTTAATCTTATGACGTGTTTCGTCTCTCCATTCACTGGGCAGCTCTAAACTGTCATCACAGAAAATTCCTGTCGTACCATCGCCAACAAGGTTCATATAAGCTTTTGCAACCTTGCTCAAAAAATAGTCTTTATCAATGCCACGAAAGTTATTGGTTGCTATTTGAATTTTTTGGGACTCAAGATAATGCGGTTTCCAGCGTAATTCCACACCACGTTTGTCTACGGAGTCCCAAACAAATTTGAGCGATTCTATCAAAAAGCCTCCGCTACCGCAAGCCGGGTCAATAATTTTTTCTTTCTCCGAAGGCTGGAGAACTTCCACCATCATACGAATAACATTACGCGGCGTGAAAAATTGCCCCTGTCCGCCTTTTAGTGCATGACCAATAAACGTTTCAAAAGCGTCGGCGACCACGTCACGTTCGCTCTCCATCAGCGAATAGTTTTGCAATTCCCCGACTACATAGACGATAGATTTTGTGTCTAATGTGATTTTATCTTCATCATCAATCACATCAGAAAGGTTTGTTTTTACATCATTAAAAATTGCTAAAATACGCTCACGCACTTCCTGAGGTTTTTCATGAATACCTGCTCTGAAGCGTACCATTTCGTGCGGGGCAGTATATTTTTCATCGTAGAGCTTGCAAAAAATAAGATTAATCAGTTGCTGCGCTAAAACTTCATCACGAGTGGCACCGACTGTGTTTGCTGCTAAGTGATTTCTGAGCGACTTAAAAATAGCTTTCAAACTATGGGTTGGTTTTAAATCTTCGCGGTGAAAATGTCCAATATCCTCAATACGCTGACCATATTTGGGTATATTGGGAATCTCAATAAACTCCACACGTCCATTTTCTTTAATAAATTTTTGCAGAAAAAAACGCTCTTCCCCATTGAACCATACACCTAAGTAGGCAGAGGAAAACATAAGGTAATTTTCTAGCTGTGCGCGCCCATCTTTACGATTCTTTTTCTTACACTCCACAATAATATATGCTTGTTCATCGTGTCTGGCATCGCCAGCAAAAACAACAATATCAACGGGATATTCTTTTTTTGTGTCCGACGGACGCGATTTTACCCGGAACTGAGGATGCGTCTGAATATAATTCTTAGGATATTCATAATCCTCGACTAACTGTCTTGCAAATACCTGCACCGCCTCAACTTCTTCGGGTGTAGCTGTAACATTAAGACCTGAGATATAGTCTATAATACGTGGTTCTGCCTGTTTTGCCATAGTAAAGTTTTGGTTAATGCAGCCTATAAATTATATGTCCTAAGAAAAATCTCCCTAATTTTTATTCCGTGGAAACACAAGAAGCGCATCGCTCACGGAGCGCTCTCCTCCCGCATCTGACGGCTTATTGACAATTTTACCATCAATGACCATCGTCGTTGAGCCGCCGCCGTCAAGGTTCATTGCCTCGACTGCGCCAAAGTCGAGAAGCATTTGCGCAAGTTCCTCAAGTGTCATTCCGGCGCTGATGCCCGGTTGACGACCATCTACCGTCGCAAGCAAAATACGTCCGTCTGTCAGTTTTGCAATGGCTGTGCGCGGATGGCGGGTGATTGCGAAATCTTCCGCCGCACCCTCGCGCTGCCACGTAAGAGCAATTTTCCTGTCCGCAATAAGTTGCGAGACACCGCCCACAATATCTTCTGCCGCACGAAAGCCGGTTGATTTTTCTTGTTCAATTGCTTCGGTTTGCGTGGTCAGGCTTGCTTTCATGCCAAGCCGGACATTCGCGAGCACCCATTCTCTTGCCGTGCCGGAGCAGGACAGTATTACGCCATCATGGGGAATGAGTGTGCTACCTGCACTATCGCGAAGACTTGCTACCACGCCGTTTTGAACGATAATCTCTACGCCGCCCGTTGTTGTGAGCGTTGTTCGGTGAAATTCCGGCGTAAAAAGCATCATTTCATTGGCTTCCCGTTGACGATTCATGCCAGCGATTGGATAAGCGGGATTGTTCCCGAAGCGCAGTGTACCGATTTGCGCCTCGCCACTCCATTTCAAATGTCCGATGACAACATCACTTTTATTGTTGCGGTTGATGATGCCGCAAGCAACGCGCTCTTTGTAGGGTTCGCTGAGAAGTTTACCGTCAATTTGGAGAACGCCCACTGGATCACCCGCATAAATACTACCAATACGAAAAAATCCTGCATTGACAGCCGCAAGAGCCTTGGTGCGCTTTGCCAGTGAACTGGTCGTTTCCACGCCGATAGCAGCATCCATCGCGTGAGCTAGTTGGAGCGTAGCTTTTGAGCCATCAAGCCGAATAAGATGCACCACACTCGGCATCAATGCTGTATCCTGCAAACGTATTTGCCGTGTAAGCTGTGCATACTCTACGCCATCGGCAATCGTGCGAAAGTCCTGCGTGTGCAGCGTTGCTACATTCAGAATAATCGCAAGGACAAAAACAAAAGCGTATCGTTTCATTTATTTCAAGGGTTTATGCGCAATGTACGGATGAGCAGGATTGACTGTCAAAGTCTGCTCTTTGGGGCAATGTCATTAAGTTAAGCGTAACTGCATGATGTATCGAGTCTTACTCATTCGCCCCCTTGATAAAGGGGGAACGGGGGATTTAGATTTTATGCGCCTT
>JANYDO010000101.1 GCA_025363605.1 Candidatus Kapaibacterium sp. | reverse complement strand
CGCATTATATCTAGCTTCCGACGAATCCACCTATATCACTGGTATTGAATTGACGATTGACGGCGGGATTTTGGCTGGTGCAGCCGCGTCGCCACGTCGTTAAACTATCGTTCCATTATTAACTACGGCTTTCCAATCATTTTTCAAGCAAATACTCTAACAATTCTTATGGAAACACTTTTGCCCATTATCCTTAGCATCCTTGGCTTAGTTTTAGGCGCGGGCGCGGGATATTTTCTCATGAATAAATCTACTGCTCGCACGGTCACCGAAGCCCGAACACGTGCCGAGAATATACTCGAAGATGCGGAAAAAGAAGCTGAAACTCTCAAGAAAGAGCGCCTTTTAGAGGTCAAAGACGAGTGGTTTAATAAAAAGCAGGAATACGACAATCACGTCCAGACCAAGAAAAATAAAATGCAGCAGTATGAAAAACAAGTAAAAACCCGCGAGGAGAACATTGAGAAAAAAGTAGAACTTATCAACCGCAAAGAAAAGCAACTTCAGCAACTCGAAAAAGACCTCGACAAAAAACGTCTATCGGTAGATGGCGAATACACGAAAGCCGAAGACCTCGTAAAAGAGCAGACGCTTCGTTTGGAGCGCATTACGGGGATGTCGAAAGATGATGCCCGTAAGTTCCTCATGGAGAACATGATCAACGACGCCCGCGCTGCTGCCGCGCAGAAAATAAAGGACGTGCGCGATGAAGCAAAAGAACACGCCAAGCGCGAAGCACAAAAGATTATCGTGCAGGCAATTCAGCGTACTGCTTCCGACCACTCTATCGAAACAACCGTGTCGGTCGTAAATCTTGCCAGCGAGGATATGAAAGGGCGTATTATCGGGCGTGAAGGACGTAATATCCGTGCCTTTGAATCCGCAACGGGTATTGACCTTATCATTGACGATACGCCGGAAGCCGTGCTTATTTCCGGTTTTGACCCCTTCCGCCGCGAAGTAGCGAAGATTTCGCTGGAACGTCTTATGACCGATGGGCGCATCCACCCTGCCCGCATCGAGGAAATTGTCGAAAAAACGACTAAAGAATTGGAAGACGAAATTCGGAGCATTGGCGAAAATTCCATTTTGGAATTAGGACTTCACGGAATGCACAATGAGCTTATACGCCTCATCGGGCGGATGAAATATCGCTCCAGCTATGGACAAAACTTGCTTCATCACTCCATGGAAGTGGCGTATTTGACCGGCATAATGGCTACTGAGCTTGGTATGGATCCGATTCCTGCCAAACGTGCAGGGCTTCTGCACGACATCGGTAAATGTGTGGACAAAAGCATCGAAGGTCCGCACGCACTTATCGGCATGGATCTGACGCGCAAATACAATGAGCATCCGCTTATTTGCAATGCCGTGGGAGCGCACCACGACGATATTCCGATGGAGAGCGCTGTGGCAGCACTTGTGCAGTCTGCCGACTCCATTAGTGGCGCACGTCCGGGTGCACGGCGTGAATCGTTGGAAAGCTATATCAAGCGCTTGGAGCAGTTGGAAACCATTGCTACCAGTTTCGAGGGTGTTACCAAGACGTTTGCCATCCAAGCCGGACGCGAAGTGCGCGTTATCGTCGAGCCGGAACGCGTGGACGACTTGCTTGCTGATAGCCTCGCGAATAACATTGCCAGCCGTATCGAAAACGAACTGGAATATCCGGGACAAATCCGGGTTACAGTCGTGCGGGAGCGGCGCTCCATGGCATACGCGCGGTAAATGCTTTCCTCTCTGCTAAAGAACTACGAAAAGACCATCTCGAAACAACGAGGTGGTCTTTTTTGTTTGGGGAAGAGTGTCGGCAAAAAAACTTGGTGGAAAGGCACAGAGGTCGTATTTTTGCGGTATCCGAAAAATTATTATATCTCTCAGGTGAGTATGGCGTACTTTAAGATGCCCCATTTATTATTTGTCCTCCTCTCTGGTCTATGAAGCTGTTAATTATAGAAGATGAACCCATTACGATGGAAATACTGAAATGTACAGTGCCTCAGATATTACAGGGCGAGCTAAAAGAAATGCGCTTTGCCGACTCCCTTGCAGAAGCCGAGATACAGATGCAACGCTTTTTGCCAAACGTCGTTTTGTTTGATATTCATCTTCCCGATGGTAATGCTTTTGCGTTGGTAAAGCGCTGGCAAGATTTCCTTCGATTATTTCTCTGTATGAGTTCCTCGACGAAAGAAGTGCATTTCGATGATGTCGTCGAAAACGGCATCGTGGCATATATCGAAAAACCCATAACGAAAGAGAATCTGGAAAATGCTTTTCTCAAAGTGCTTCCGCATATCCGAAAAGAGCGGGTAATGGATAACTTGGTTCTGAACCTTATCAAAGCACAGAGAGAGAGCGACGGCGAAATACGCCAAACAAATAAGGAATTGGAGGAAGCGAAAAAGAAATTGGAAGGTGCGAAGAATGATATAAGCGAAATCGCCCAACAGTGGTATCAGAGCAGCACACTAACCCAAGACACTACGCACACACAACTTCATCTTCGTATCCGCCAAGACGGACTTATACGGACTATCGTGATTTCTCCGCACGATATTCTTGTGATTGAATCCCACGACAACAAAGTTTTTATTGCGCTGAATGACGGTGAAACCGTACACGAAGCCACCATCACAATGAAATCATTGGAAGCGCTTTTGCCGCCATCCCTTTTTGTGCGCTGCCACGCTTCGTATTTTGTTCATCTGGGTAGCATTATCGCTTTCTCGGCAAAAGACCTCACGCTCACCACTGGCGAAATTGTCCCCATTTCCCGCGCCCGCCAAGAACAGACTCATGCTGCAATCGCAAGCTACCGCTTACCGAAGCGCCCTGAATATCAAGTGGCACATTTGGCATAGCAACTATGCAAATAATACTGCCCCGTGCTGAAAATTTATCAACAATTCACAATTTGTAAAGTCCTTTTGTCAGTTTCTTACCAAAACCGAGTATTTACCCGTTACGTTTGGAGTGCAGTGGAAAATGTGCGTACCTTTGTGCGTCAATTAAAAAGCCCGCTCTTCGCACGTTGTGAGTTCAAAGCTCACAGTGTACACTTCAAGCGGGCAAGCGGAAAAGTTATGAAGCCATTCCGCTTGCAATATACGTAAAAAAGAGAGACGAGTGCGAAGGGTCGTGGTGCAATTTCTCACTCCTATTTTGGAGAATATATGCGATTTTTTGGAATGAAGGCAACAACAGCCTTCGCAATTGGTGTTGTAATGAGTGGTCTGGCGGCAGGTTGTAATGAAGCCTCACAGGTAGCAAAGACGGTTGCGCCGGAAGCGGAAGCAGTCAACGCAAGCGCGGGCAAAGGCTTGCAAAGCGCACAACTAACGGCAGAAGAGCGCGAAACGAAAAAGCGCGAGTTCTTTGCAAAGCCGGAAATCAAAGAAATGTCGGCAGGGCTGGAGGAAATCGCGGAAGCGGTTGCCGTGGCGGTGGAAGATAAAGAACTCCGTGACCGCATTTATGCGAAGTGTATGGAGAAGTTCGATGGCGAGACAAATGTGCTTTGGCAGCAACTTGACGGCGACGATAACCTTCGTGCAAAAGGTGGCTGGAGTAAGAAGATAGACGACCTTGTAAGCAAAGGTCGCAAGAATACGGTTGTGAAGGGTGTTGGTAATGTGGATGCTGCTATCAAGAAGTTTGAAAAACTTTTTAACGCACCAGTGCATCTGTTTTGGGCATTTCCGGCAAATTGGGACAAAAAGACGACTCCGATTGTAGCCTATTTCCCTCTTGATGGTGACCCTGAGCAGAAGAAAACCATTCCCGCTTTCGATGCAAAAGGTAATCGGTATGAGCTTGACAATCACGACCCCAGTGTTGCAAAACAACGCCCTGTATTGGTTGTCGCATTCAATGAGCGCACAGGAGTTAATGGCTCGGTTAAGCAAGGTTTGCTTGTGACGAGTAGTAATGGTGAGCGGATTGTGCCATTTCAAACGACATCTGATATGGCATCGCAAAATGGCAAAGGTGGTAAATCGTTAACTGCTGCTCCAACGACGATGAAAATAAATTGGGTTACAGTACCCAAGGATGCTGGGGCTAACGACGAACCTTGGGGAGAAGGCGGCACAGAATGGATAGTCGGAGTTGATAAATACGCTAATGAATATGGCGCCGGATACGTTTGGTCTAGTTTTACAACGGGAGTTCTTGGTGCTTGGCAAACCCAATACAATCCTGCCAATATGTCATACTATGTTGGCAACGCATGGTATGTCCATATAAAATACTTTGAAGATGATTTCACTCCGAATCAATACGATATCTTCGATGATTGGTATGGATGGCATAAGTTTGAGCCAGCTTCTCCACCTCTCGAATTCGGTAATTTTAATAGAAGTGAATCATTCTGGTGGGGGTGGGCAACTACCGCTAACTACACGTTCCAATAACTCTACAAACGATAATGAACAATATAAAGCTCTTGATTATCGGGTTGCTTCTATTGGTCCAGTCAGCAGCGTTGCTTGCACAAATAGACATACGAAGTTCATCATCTGCTTTCTCGGTTCCTGCGGCACTACAAAAGCCGCAGGAACTGAGGGAGTCAGGAGTAGGGCTTCCTCAGAAAAGACACACTATCGGCTTCGGCATTAACACCACCGAAGGCGATGCTTCCACCGGGCGGTCAGCAATAATGCTGTCTGCATTGTACTCGTATTCATATTCACCGACTTTAGATGTCGAGGTTTCCATACAGCAGATGAGCATGAGGGTGTATAATCCTCTTCTGGCTGTTTCGTCGGCAATGTCTCTTGATGGGACTTTGATGCTCAAGCCCCTTACTTTTTTGCCCCAATTTCGGTGTGGTTTTGGTCCTTCGGTACGGTGGCAAAAAAGTGCTGTCCGATCTACCGATTTTTTCATTGATTCAACCGGGCAGCCATCTAGTAAGGAAGTTCTCAATTTCCAAAATACATTTGCGATTGGTGCGACACTGAAACTGGAGTATTTGATTCCGCTTTTTCCGGTACTCGACCTTGCTGTTCGTGCTCAAGGGCACATTTATGCTTGGCCCGTCTTGGGTGATAATGCACACGTACCAGCTAATATGCCGGGCGGTGCCGCAAGCCTTGGTGTCTTTTTCCTTTTTCATTTTTAAGCTATCTTTTGCCACTGTTTACCAATATGAAATATACACTCGTCATTTTGGGCTTTCTGTTCTCAACCTTCCATCCCCTCGGTAGCGTTTTCGCTCAGGTAACAAATCCAAAAGATTCTACCCTACTATTCACTCCTACTATGGAAGTGAAAGAAGGTAAAAGTAATCATATATCATTTGCTTTGAGCTATTTGGCAAATAATCTTCTTTTTCCCAATCGTTTGGGTGTGAATTTTACTTCTACATACAGCTATCAAGTATCCGATGCTTTTGAACTGGAAATGGGCGCTTATTACCTTGATTACTATGACGATGCGAACAAGCGTTTCTATGGTGTACTCACAACATCACTCACAGGCGATGTCAATGTTTTGGTGCAGCCATTCAAGGATACTCCTCTCCGTTTAGGACTTGGTACCGCAGTGCGATGGTACACTCGTTTCCTGTACCTTGAAGCAAACCCCAGTTCGTTTGGTTTCCCTGCAATATATTATGCAGAGATTTTCCAATTGGGCATTAACGCTAAACTGGAATATCTTTTCCCTATTGATGAATCCCTTGATATTGGTGTTCGTGCGCAGTCTCAATTTTTCTTTCACCCGTTTTCGGTTGTGTCCAATGCACAGAACCCATCTACTTTCGATGTCGGTTCATCGGATTTACGGTTTGGAGCTTTGAGTTTAGGTTTATTTCTCCGTATCGGGTTTTAGGAGTTTTGCACTGTCAGTCACAAACTATTTTAATAGCAGATGGAAAGCGGCTGACAGGTTATTTTTGAAATTGTTCTATGCAACCAAATCTACCTCAATATCCTAGAAACACTGGATGCCTTTCCAATTTCGCCTTGCTTTGTTTTGTCGTTGGCTTGCTTTGTTTCAGCAGAGAATCAAGCGTGGCTCAAGATATGGTTCGCGCTCAGTTACCAGCGCTACGCTCGGCAAGCAACCACATTGCGTGGGGCGGCAGCATTGCCGACGGCGACGGTACACTAGGGCTTGGCGGTGGGCAGGCGATGTTCAATATGATGTACTCTCATTCCTTTACTCCCGCGCTGGAAGGGGAATTTGCTGTTCACTATATGCCCGTCCAATATTGGCTCAAGCCACCCGGATGGTATGAAGACTTTCGATATATCACGCTCACGTGGATTTTCGATGGTTCACTTATGGTACAGCCATTTGCAGGAGGAACATTCCTACAAGGATTTCGCATTGGTGGAGGCTTGTCTGCACGGTATTTACGGGCGTTATCAACACAATACATTGGTGGTGGTTTTGGTGGTAAAGGCACTGATACTACATTTTATCCTCGTACGCAAGTAGCAAACTACGCAGTAAACACTTCCATAGGAGCAAATATCAAGCTGGATTATCTTGTTCCTTTGAGTTCACGAGTGGATATAGGTTTTCGGGCGCAAGTAGTGTTATTATTTTTTCCTTTTGAAGGTGTTATCGTGCAAGGCTCTACATTCTATACAGGGCGTGGCGGTCTTGGTAGTGCAGGCGTGTATCTTCGTCTCAATTGGTAACGTTCACAGAGAATACATCATCATGCAAACAATTTCAAGAATAACAACCGTGTTACTGTGCAGTGGCTTCTTGCTTCTTCTGCCGATACCATCGCTCTCAAATACAAGTCAGTTTCCTTCTGTTTCGGTACCGACTACTCCGGCACCAGCAAATACCGACTCGCTCCTTTCGCAAACAACCTTTGGATTGCCACAGGAGCATACAATCGGAATAGGTACAAGCGTTGTTACCAGTGATGTTTTTGCCGATATGTTGATTTATAATCCGGGACTAATGCTTTCGATTTTCTACAACTATCGGTTGACTTCACTGCTAGGCATAGAACTCAGCGCTCATTTCCTCGAAGCATCGCGTATTGATGACGGAATTTATCCCGCCGGACAACCTTCGCTTAGTTTGCCGTTGGTAATACAATTTGAACAAAACCAGCGTTTGGCATATAGCATCAGCAGCAATATTAACGCAGTCTTTACGCCCTTTGCAGATGTTGATGGCTGGTCAATGCTTCAAGGCGGAGCAGGTCTATCAATACGCTCGGCAGGCGTAATGTACATTCGGAATAGAATTGATCCCAAAACAAAACAGAATTTTGAAATCGTCTATTCTCGCCAGACCGCTTTGGGTGTCAATGCACACGTAGAATACTGGATACCCCTAGGTGGAATGGTTGATATGGGCTTTCGTCTGCATGGTCAAGTCTTTTTTGCACCGATTGTTGTGTCAGGCGACAGCATACCTATTTCAACATCATTACGACGGTACGGGACTCTCCCGCCCGGCATTAACGATGTGGTGATAGGCTCTGCCGGGCTTGGTATGTTCTTGCGATTAGGATTCTAACCAAATGTCAGCATTTGACTTTATTTAACCTCTTTTCCTCTCTCAACTTATGCGCAACCATATTCTTTGCCTCGCGGCAGCGATTCTTGTTTGTCTGCCAATATCTTCCTTTGCCCAGACTATCACGCTTGAAGGCGGTGGTGGCTATTTCCCACAAAATTCTACTGCTGCTTTTGGTGTGTCTGTGCAAATCCCCGTCTATGATAAATTCTCTCTTTACGGCTCCCTTACGCGCCTCACCACCAACGACCCACGCAGGGCATCGACCGCCAACGATGCTTTACAACGTTTTGCCGCGAACCGCGACGCTTTTGTCTTTGCCGATAACGTTGTTTTTGGTCCTTTCTGGGGAAATCAACTGTTGAGTCTTGGTGTTACCTACACTCTAGGTAAAGTCGAAAATTTTACGTTCGACGTTGGTGTGGGCTGGTGTGATATAGAACGCAGTTATCTCTGGGCTTCGTTGAATATGCCCGATAATTTGGAATATCGTGAAACTCCGACACCATTTATCTATCAATCCGTAACAGTTTTTGGACTTGCCCACTATGCACTCAGTCCTGCATTTTCACTGCAAGGTAAATTGGCGTTCTATGGTACGACGCACGGTTTGGTAACGGTCGGCATTAGTTGGAAGCCGTTTTAACACTTTTGGGAATCGTATAATTTTTTCTCAACGCCCATGAAAAAAATCCTTTTCCTTACAATCCTGCTGATACTTGGGAGCATCGCACCCACGCTTGCTGTATCCCAATACGCACCGCAGAAACCTTTCAGTTTGCAACTCTCGGTCTTTGCTGGTGTTAATCCAACCCTCACTATTAACGGACAAGCAAATGCTGCACTTGGTGTTCGCGCGGGACTGCTGCACGAAACAGGCTTGTACGTCGGTGGCGTGTGGTCTATTCATCCGTTTGTCATAAAGAGTTGGGATAATGCGCCAATGGGCGCTGTTCCAAAATTTCTCTATGGCGAATTGGGCTGAGAGTTTCAACTGACACCAACAACATTTCTCCGCCCTTATTTGTCCGTGGGGCGCTCCTTTATTGACCAAAGCTATCAGGGCTATGGTGGGGTTACACTGCTTCCAGCAGCAGAGGTTACCGGCTGGGGGCTAGGTGTGATATACAGCGTCCAGATTTCTCGTGATGTCTTGCTTGGCGTGGAGGCAAGAGGCGTATCAGGTGCGGGTATTCATGTTACGGGCAATATCAGCTACCGACTATTCTAGCGGAAGCTATTAGTGCTGGCAAAAGCACAAAAAGCGTACAACTGACAGCTGAAGAACGCGAAACGAAAAAGCGTGAGTTTTTTACAAAGCCCGAAGTCAAAGAAATGACCCTACAAGGTAGATAGACGATATAATCAAATCAAGCAATACAAATGATGAATGCCGAAAAAGACCGCATCCACTACATCCGATGCGGTCGTTTTTATTTTCGCTGACGCTATCCTTGCATCTTATTCATTGCCATTTGCTGCTGAAGTGTCCTCGCCATTCCTTCGGTCGAACCGTCCAGAATAATAATATTCCCTTTGCCGTACTCTGCAAAATGCTTGATTGATTCTGTCCACATAGAAAAAAGAATTGCTGAAGTGTCCATATTTGCTGCTTGCATCTCCTTCGCCGCCACCGTCATTCCCTTCGCCACTTCTTCACGGAAAAGCGCTATGCCTTGTCCGCGTAACTGTGCTGCTTGGCGTTCTGCTTCGGCTGCGATGCGAATAGCATTTCCTTCTGCTTCGGCTTGTTTCGTTTTTGTTATCAGTAGTGCCTGACCCTCGTTTTCGGCAGCAGCTTTGAGGTTATTCGATGCCACTACTTGTGCCATAGAGCGCATGATTGCTTCATCGAAGGCGATGTCGTTCATCTGAAGATCAATGAGATGATAACCCCATTCTTCGAGCGTTTTGTCCAGTTGATGCTTTACGTCTTCCACAATTTCGCGTCTGAGAGCAAGAATCTCCGATTGCTTTTTTGTAGCCACAAAGCCGCGCACAGAGCCTTCCACCGACCTGACCAGTGCTTGCATAAAGTTCTTTTCGTCCAGAAACTTGAAGGCAACATTTTTAATAGCTTCTTCGCTTTGATTCACCACAGCGTAGAGAAGCATTGCCGTAAATTTCACATTTGCTTGGTCGGCGGTAATAGCTTGAAACTCCAGTTCTGCCGAGCGGTTCTGGATAGAAATACGCCGAAAGATGGATTCTATAAGCGGTATTTTGAAGTTGAGTCCCGGTGCCATGACTCGTTGAAATTTTCCAAATACGGTGATAACTGCTACCGTGCCTTGGGCAACAGTCGTAACCGAAGTCCATACCAAAATCAGCAAAAACAATAGCACCAGACCGTAAAAGACAGTATTACTTTCCATATATCAACTCCAATAAACATGAGAAAAACGTGGGTTCTCATTGAGAGAATATGCTTGTTATTCTGAATTATTCCACTTCCATCTCTAACCATTGCATCGTTATTTCGTCCAATGTATCCAATAGCTCAACCAGTTCATCGCTGCGTTCCTTGAGGAGCTTGTAGTCGCTTTCGCCATTGGAAAGCAGGGTTTCCAATTCTTCTTTGCGCTTCTCCAAAGCGTGGATGCGTTTTTCCAGCGCGTCGCGTTCCTTGCTTCGTTGATATTTGTTTTTGCGCGGCTGTTGAGCATTAGCGGCGCGTTGCTGTTCCTCCTCTTGGCGGCGTTGTTCCTCAAGTTTGGCGGCATCGCGCAGTGCTTCTTCGCGGGCATTTTCGGTGCGAAGTTCTTTTTTCTCAAGGTAGGTAGAGTAGTTGCCCGGATACTGTTTGATATGGACAAGACCATGTGCGTCCGGCTCAAACGAGTAGATAAATTCAACGGTGCGGTCAAGAAAAGCACGATCGTGCGAAACGATAATCAGTGCTCCGTGGAAGAATTGTAAATATTCTTCCAATGCACCGAGAGTCTGAATGTCAAAGTCATTCGTCGGTTCGTCCAGCAGAAGGATATTCGGATTATTCATCAAAACGCGCAAAAGACCTAAGCGTCGGCGCTCACCGCCGGAGAGTTTACCCACTTGAGCATTGTATTGGTTGGGTGCAAAATTGAACCGTTGGAGCATATCTTTCGCTGTCAGAAAGCGGTCGCGCCCGATACCAGTGTCAATATATTCCGCCACTTCGCGCACGGCAGCCATGACCGAAATCGTGGGGGTAATATCGCTACTTTCTTGGCGGAAGTAGCCGATACGGGCTGTTGTTCCGATTTTGACTGTTCCCGAATGAGGTTCAATTTCGCCGACTAAAATATTCAGCAGGGTTGATTTGCCGGAGCCGTTGGGTCCGATAATGCCGATTCTGTCACCTTTAGCGGCTTTGTAGGTGAAATTGTGGAAAAGCGTTCGGTCACCAATTTTTTGAGTAATATTCACGGCATCAATGAGCTGACTACCGGCAAATTGATTGCCCACCTCAATTTTGATTTGCTTGAGTTCCGTTGCCTCGCGCAAACGGGCTTGATCTTCTTGAAGATTTTTCACCCAGTCCACGCGGCTTTTTTGCTTTTTGCGTTGCGCCCGTGCGCCTGCTTTGAGCCATGCCAGCTCGCTGCGAAGTCTGTTTTTCTGATGATCGGCGGTAGCTTCTTCATTCGCGGTAATCATGGATTTTTTCTCAATATAGTTTTCGTAGTCGCCCGGAAACGAAATGAGTTTGCCTCTGTCTAATTCGACAATGCGTGTAGTAACGGCATCCAGAAAATAGCGGTCGTGGGTAATCAGCAACATTGCGCGTGGCGAAGACGCAAGGCGGTCTTGAAGCCATTGCACGGAGTCTGCGTCGAGGTGATTGGTCGGTTCGTCTAATATAAGCAAATCCACATCGGACATGAGTGTTTTTGCCAGAGCGACGCGCTTTTTTAATCCACCGGAAAGGTGTGCGATACGGTCGTCAAAACGCGAGACCCCAAGTTTTTGAAGCATAGCTTTTGCTTCGTTTTCTAATAGCCAGCCACCGTCGTCGTCTATGGCGCGGCTTACATCGTGCAGTTCTTCTTGCACCGTATGGTAGGAATTTTCCTCACCCTCGTTTTCCATAATCGCGCAGAGTTCTGCGTGCCGATGCAGAAGGCGAAACGTTTTCGGACGTGCTTTCATCACCGCATCTAGGACAAAATCGTCATCGTTTACTGCGGGTACTTGGCTTAAATACTCAAAGGTTGCTTCTTTGTTGAATGCTACTACCCCACCGTCCGGCTCTTCTGCTCCGGCAATAATGCGCATCAGCGTTGTTTTGCCAACACCATTCGAGCCAATAATACCGACGTGTTCACCGGATTCCATACCGAAAGAAATGTCAATGAGCAGGGGAATATCATTGTAGGATTTGCTAACGGTGGTTACAGAAAAAATGGTCATTGTTTTGGTGAGATGAGAAACGAATCAAGAAGATGAATTCGGGAAGTAGAGAATTAGGTTCACTACAAAAATGCAAAAATCCCTATCAATTCACCAAGTTTCGGCAGACTTTCGCTCCAATGGAGCAAAGACATGAAAAAGCATAGATGCGTAGAACCATGATTTTGCATCGCTTGGCTTGAAAAATATCGTTGTAGATTTCAACCAAGCGATAAATGAATGATTTTTCATTGATTTTTTTTGCTGCGTACATTAAACCTTTTCTATCTTTGCGTCACTCTGACAGAGCAATATCACTCTCTGTTGTAGTGATTACTATTTTTTTACCCATTTTTCGGAGTATTATTATGCGTAAATTTGGTCTAGTATTGCTTGCAGCTTTTGCTTTTGCTAGCATTTCTCCTGTCTTCGCTCAAGAGAAAAAAGAAGAGAAAAAAGAAGACATGAAGAAAGATAAGAAAGAAAAAAAAGCAGCAAAGATGGAAAAAACTGAGAAAAAAGAAGAGAAAAAAGAAGAGAAAAAAAAATAAGGCAGGGAATGCCGTTGGTGCTCACCACCAAAAAATATCAAAAGCCGATGCTTTAAGTAGCTCGGCTTTTTTTGTTACGTTCACTCCAAGAAACGAAAGAAGTTGTGGCAAGGGGAATATCTCGGAAGTAAAGATAATTTTTCTGAATTGGTAGAGAAGTGTGAGAATCTTCGTTGATTTTTGTATCTTACACGTCGTACTAACTCACGCAAATACACGGAAAGTGCTGACAAAGCATTGCGTGTAGTAGAGGCAGCATAAAACCCAACTAGGTTGTAGAAGCAGATCAAATCAGATTATGGTAGAAACACACCAAGATATTTCAACGCCTCTCGGGCAGCAACGAGATATTGGCATTGCTGAGATAATGCCCGAAACAACAATTCTATCGGCAGCTGATACCGCTTCTTCGGAAGTGGAAGAGCAGTCCTATATCTTGATTGTTGATGATGTGCCGGTGAATTTGCAAGCGCTTGAAAGCATCCTGCAAACGCGCGGTTTCCGTGTTATTAAGGCTACGAATGGCGAGCAAGCCTTAGAAATTGTTGCGCAAGAGAAACCCGATTTGATTTTGCTTGATGTGATGATGCCCAAAATGAATGGGTACGAAGTGTGCCAGCACCTCAAAGAAAATCCTGCTACGTCAAAAATTCCCGTTATCTTTCTCACCGGACGTAACGATTCATATTCTGTTATTAAAGGATTTGCTTCGGGCGCTCTTGATTATGTTGTGAAGCCCTTTCACGCGCCGGAGCTTCTTGCACGCATCAACACTCATCTTGAATTAAAGCGGTCACGCGATACTATTCTGCGGTACAACCATCTTCTCAATGCTGAGAAGCGTAGAGCAGAGCAGCTTCTACTTAATATTTTGCCAGCTTCCATCGCCGATCGTTTGCAAAATGGTGAGCGACAAATTGCGGATAAGGTGGATGATGCAACCGTGATATTTGCTGATGTTACTAATTTTACGCCTCTGTCGGAGAACTACTCTGCCGAAGAAATCGTGAGTCTCTTGAACTCTCTTTTTTCAGCATTCGATGCCTTAGCCGAAGAATATGGGGTGGAGAAAATTAAAACGATGGGCGATAGCTATATGGCTGCTTCAGGCATTCCGATTGAGCGTCCCGACCATGCAGAAGCTGCTGTGAATATGGCATTGTCTATGCTCACTGTGCTGGCCGAGGTCAATGTTTCATCGGGCAATAATCTCAATATCCGCATTGGTCTTCATTGTGGTCCTGTTGTTGCGGGCGTAATTGGTGTAAAAAAATTCATCTACGACCTTTGGGGTGATACCGTCAATACGGCATCCCGCATGGAATCTCACGGTGAAGCCGGAAAAATTCATGTCACAGAAGCGCTTTACAATAAGCTCCGTGAGAAATACCGCTTTCAAGAGCGTGGCAATATTGAGATTAAAGGCAAAGGCTCAATGAAAACGTATTTCGTACTTGGTAAGCTCTAATGTGCTGCCATAGCTATAATTCACAACTCTTTCACCCGATTTGTAATTCCATTCTAAGGAGCTTTGTGCATGAAGATTGTCCAATTAAACGACAAGCTCGAACTTCAGAATGATGGTACACTAGAAGTATTTTTTATCGGTACCGGATCTGCTTTTGCTCAGGAACATTATCATACTAATTTCCTTATTGTCAAGGGGAACGACCATATTTTGGTAGATTTTGGTGCTACCGGACCAATAGCCTTTCCCACAACGACAGGTCGTCCGGTAACGGATGTCGAAACGCTCTTTATTACCCACAGTCACTTCGACCATGTTGGCGGTGTAGAGTATTTGGCATTGCTCAATCGTTATGTCGGTATGACAGCGTTAGAGCGCCCAAAAATGAAAATGATTATCAACGAGCAATACCAACGAATTCTTTGGGAAATGACGCTGCGGGGCGGTATGGAATGGAACGAAGTCAATCGTGAGGGAGAGCGTCTCACATTTACCGATTTTTTCGAGATTATTCGCCCCAGTCTGCGCACGTCCGTTCCACGTGAGATTTGGGAAGTACAGTACGGTTCTATCAAACTGGAAATCTTTCGCACCAATCATCTTCCGGCACAGCCTTTCCCGTGGCAACAATCCTTTGTCACATATGGTGTTTTCATAGACGACCGTATTTTTATCTCCGGTGATACTGTCTTTGATACGGAACTTATTGCTATGTACAGCGACAGAGCTGAGTATATGTTCCACGACTGCTCCTTTATGCCTAATCCTGTCCACGCATCGCTGCCGGAGTTGCGTACGTTACCGGATGAAGTACGAAAAAAAATATTCTTAGTGCATTATCCCGACAAAGCGGATCAGCATGATTTTTCAGGCTTTGCAGGCTTAACGAAGCAAGGATACCGATATGTTTTCGATTAACTGTAAGACTCAGAATACTATACTTCGCCAAGCCTGTTCGCTATCAAATTGTAATCTTTGCAATCATTCCGGCTGTGTATGAATCCCGAATCACTGGGTTATACAATCACCGAACACGATGTTGAGCGTATGTTTGCAAGCATTAGCTCCAATGCAGGCAGAAACGCCTTCCAATCCCCTGACGAGTACGATATTCTCCCTGATACGGAGTTTGCCCGTCAGGTGCATTTGTGTACTATGAATGATAATGTTCTACCAATGATTGGCGCTCGTGCCACCGATGCTAGTGTAGAGGAGACCGATAGTCACAAAGCGCTCGATATAGTGTACAAAGATTATTGGACTGCCTCAGCATTTCACTGGAAAACCGCCGCTACCTTTGCTGCCGCAGACCCCTTTGCCTCGCACGACGAACTTGCCGAGGCACATTGGAATATTGTGCTTTCAGAAATAGCTTCCACCGGTGTCATTCTGCGCAATACACCCGCTTTTGCTGCTCTGCGTGAACTGGAAGAACAATCCGACCGTGCCCGCCAAATCAGTTATTTCAAACTTTGCCTCACCTTCCCAACGGTCGAAGCCTATTCTGAGAGCCTGACCCGGCGCGATTTGAATACGATTGAACGTATGATTCTTACTTACGGAGAAGCGTGCTGTTATGCTTCACGCAAGGATGAAGAGCGTTTTGAACATTCTGCCTTGAAATTTGTGAATTTGTGTAGTCTCGACCTGCCGGCTATGTCCGCACCTGCGTACCAACTTCTTGTTATGCTGAGACAATTCGGGAAAGCAAAAACTGAAGCGACCGACAAATTGAGGGCATATCTGTACCAACTACGAACGGAACATTCGTCCCCTTTTGTACGACTCTACACCGAAATTCTTTATCAAGAAGATACCCTGAATGCAGATTATTGGGGTGGTAGCGTCAAGCAAAAAATTATTTGGACGTTTCGCGCTGTTCAGACGCTCGAAATGGCTGTTTCTCTTGGCGTACCCTCGTCGTGGTACACTTATTTGCAATACACCATTGCCCAGCGAAGCTCATACTCCGGCATCTACGATATTGCCCGCGATATGATACAAGGCTTGGAGCAGTCCAAATCGTTCTATGCGCTTGTGGCACGTGGTTATTACTGGGCTGAACAAGACCAACACGAAAAATCATCGGTTATTTATCAAGAATTGATTGAGCTGATTGAGGGTGAGCAAACAGCTTCGGCGCGAAGTACATTTGAACATATTCCCGCCATTAAGCAACAAGATATTGCTTTCTGCTATTACTACGCCGCACAGGCAATGTTTAGTATTCGTTCGGACGAAGAGCAAATCGGTTCGTGTGCAAGCTATATCGAGAAATTCTTTTTGTGGTCGGAGTATCTATCGCTTTCCGCACGGCTCGTTTTGCAGAAAATTTGTCATGCTATGCAAAGCGAACTTCTTGAGGATTTGCCGCAAGCAGTCGAGCATTACGAAGAATATGTCAGTTTGCTCACCGAAGACGATTATATCAGCAAAATCAAGACGCTTTCGCATCTTGCGCAGCTTTACGCTGAGTATTTGCAAAATTTTACCAAAGCCGACGAGCACTTACAAGGGCTAAAGCGCCTTCTACCCCAAATACAGTTAAATTCTGCTCAACATCTGACGGACGTCGTGGCGAATGACGAAGCACTTATCGCAGACCACACAACGCTGATTCAGCTTTGGCTTACAAAATATTCACTCAAAGCCACGCAGAAAGTAATGTCGTCGCTGGATTCTGTCACAAGCCAGCTTGGTTCGGCATTTCAGATGCTTGAAAATCAAAATGAGCGCCTTGTTTCGGTGAATCAAAACCTTGTCGAATTGAATAACGAAAAAAATGAGTTTTTGGGCATTGTTGCGCACGACCTCAAGAATCCTCTCGCCAGCATCCTGCTCGGAATCGAAATGCTTCAGCGCTATCAAGATCGTATGACGGCAGACCAGCAAGCCAAAAGGCTTAGTGATATGCGCACGACCAGTAAGCGTATGCAAGCAATTATCACGAATCTGCTTGATGTCAATGCGGTAGATACCGGTAAATTTACTCTTGTGCCTTCGGAATTTAATTTCTCCGATGCTGTTCGCGCCGTAGTGGAGGATTATGCAGAGAGAGCAAAAGAGAAAAGCATTGTCCTGAATTTTGAAGCGGAATCAGCTTCTATTCTCGCTTTCGCCGATAGCAACGCCACGGTGCAAATACTCGACAATCTTGTCTCCAATGCCGTGAAATACTCACCTTTCAGCACAACCGCATGGATTAGTGTGCGCGTGGTTGGCGGGAAAGCGCAATGTCTCGTCAAGGACGAAGGACCGGGTTTATCGGAAGAAGACAAGAAGAAACTCTTTGGCAAATATGCTCGACTTTCGGCAAAGCCCACAGGCGGCGAACATTCCACCGGTTTAGGGCTATCCATCGTGAAAAAACTTGCCGAAGCGATGCACGGAACGGTATGGTGCGAGTCCGAGCTAGGTCAAGGAGCAACTTTTATTTTGGAACTGCCGATGCAAGACGTATGATTTGGTGCAGTTTGCCCTTAATCTGCTGACCAATCGTGCCTTCTCACCCGAGTTTTCGCTAATCTTGATGAACTCAGATACCGAACCGCTTCCAAGTAAACCGCCACAACGTTCTACACTTCTTCAGATTCTTGGAGTTGGTTTTGGCGTAGCTGTTACTGTCGGAGCAACGGTTAGTGGCGGTATTCTGCGCTCTCCTGCGGAAGTTGCGATGCACTTGCCGAGTGTGTGGATGTTTGTTGGAATTTGGTTCTTGGGGGCGCTCTATGCCTTTGTTTGTTCTGTTTCCTTTGCCGAATTAAGCACTATGATGCCACATTCCGGCGGTCTCTATGTCTTCACCCATAAGGCGCTAGGCGACTATGCGGGATTTGTGGTCGGGTGGTCGGACTGGCTCACCAGTTGTGGAACCGTGAGCGCGTCTGCATTGCTCATTAGCGATGTCGCAGCAGGGCTTCTGCCCGTACTCCACGGAAAAAGCGTGTGGATGGCATCCGCGTTGGTACTGTTTTTCACTCTGCTTCAATGGAGCGGCATTCGTACAAGTAGTTTTGTGCAGGGTTCAACCAGCCTCCTCAAAGCGTTGGCGCTTATCATTGTTGCCGTTGCTGCGTTTTCTGTCAGCCGGGAAATTGTCTCTTCTGCCCCATCCCTTCCTGATGTCGCTCATGTGTCTTTACCGTTGGTGGCTGCTGTCGCACCAGTTCAAACTTCTCTGTGGTCATTGCTTATGGCAATAATCCTGGCTCTGCAAATCGTTATCTATATGTATGACGGTTATTACGGTGTGGTCTATTTTGGCGAAGAGGTGCTGAATCCGGCGCGTGATATTCCGCGTTCTATGTTCGCTAGTGTTTGGATAGCCGGTATAATCTACATCTTGCTGAACGTTGCTTTTGTCTATGTCTTGCCAGTTTCCCGTATCGCGTCGTCCGATTTTATTGGTGGCGCTGTGGCAAAGCTCACCTTTGGTGATTCCGGTGATATTGTTGTGCGGTCGTTAATTATCTTGTGCGAACTTTCTACTATTAACGCCTTTTACTTATTTGCTACTCGTACTCTCTTTGCTATGAGCCGTGACGGTCTGTTCTCCTCACGTGCCGTCCGCGTGAGTAAAGGCGGTACGCCAACGGTCAGTCTTGTAATGAGTATGGTGGTAGCGCTACTATTCTTGCTTACCGGTTCGTTTGAAAAAGCTCTATCGGTTCTCACGTTTGCGGTCGTGGTCAATTATGCGCTTTCTTTTGCAGCAGTCTTTGTACTTCGTCGCCGCGAACCTGATACGCCTCGACTGTACAGGGCTTGGGGATACCCATGGACAACCGGTATTGCACTTGGCGTTTCGATGTTGTTTCTTATTGGCTCGGTTGCCAGCGATACGCAGCATAGTCTTTATGCCATTGGTGCACTGGCTCTTAGCTATCCTGCTTACCTCGTGACAAGGAAATTTTTTCCTCAAAAACACTAAGCCTCGTTTTTGCTTGGGTTCAAGCCTTTCGCTGCTTTGATAAATCGTGTCTCTTGGCGATAAAACTGTAACAATCATTGGGAAACGGGCAAATATCGCCGTAAATTTGCTCCTTCAGAATTCTTGCACCCTTTTTATTGCTTAATACTATGTCTTTACACCGCATCAATTTTCATATTGCCGCGCTTGTTTGCAGCAGCTTTTGTACTCTCGCAAGCGTTCAAGCGCAAGGGCTTGACCAAATTCGTACCGGCATCGACACTCGCTCCAAAGCTATCGAAAGCAAAATGCTGACATGGCGACGCGACTTTCACCAAAATCCCGAACTTGGTAATCGTGAAAATCGCACGGGCAAAATCGTGGCAGAACACTTGAAAAAATTGGGTTTAGATGTGAAAACAGGTGTTGCTTATACGGGTGTGGTTGCGGTATTGAAGGGGGGTAAGCCCGGACCGGTCGTCGCGCTTCGTGCAGATATGGATGCGCTGCCCGTTTCTGAGCAAGTAAATCTGCCCTTTGCGTCGAAAGCCCGCTCTACCTATAATGGTCAAGAGGTTGGCGTGATGCACGCGTGCGGACATGATGCGCATACGGCTATGCTGATGGCGGTTGCTGAAATTCTATCGGAAATGAAATCTGACATTCGCGGTTCGGTAAAATTTATTTTCCAACCTGCTGAAGAAGGCGCTCCTGAAGGCGAAGAAGGCGGTGCGGAACTCATGATAAAGCAAGGTGCGCTGGAAAATCCTGTGCCGGATGCGATTTTCGGCTTGCACGTCTTTGCAGGCGTGGAGACCAGTAAAATTACGTTCCGTCCGGGTCCGACTATGGCGGCAGTGGATTATCTGAAAATTATTATCAAAGGCAGACAAACGCACGGCGCAAAGCCGTGGGCCGGCATTGACCCGATCGTTGTTTCTTCGCAAGTCGTGATGGGCTTGCAGACGATTGAAAGTCGTCAAGTAGATGTTACGAAAGAACCTTCGATTATTACCATCGGCTCAATGCACGGTGGCGTGCGGAATAACATCATTCCCGATAGCGTTGAGATGACAGGCACTATTCGCAGCTATGACGACGAAATGCAAGAGCAGATGCATAGCCGCATCAAGCAAACAAGCGAGTATATCGCCAAAGCAAGCGGCGCAAGTGCTGATGTGCGTATTCGCAAACAATATCCCGCTACCGTGAACGACGAAAAACTTACCGCCCTGATGTCGCCTACGCTCCAGCGCGTGGCTGGTGAAGCAAATGTGCGTAACGCACAGAAACAGACCGGTGCGGAAGACTTTTCTTTTTATCAGAAAAAAATTCCCGGAATGTTTTTCTTCTTGGGCATAACCCCCAAAGAGAATCTTGCAACAGCAGCATCCAATCACTCGCCGCAGTTTTATATTGATGAGCCGGGTCTTATTGTTGGTGTGCGGGCATTAGTGAATCTCGTCTTTGATTACGCAGCACTTGGTAAAACCGCACAAGCTGCGGGTGGTACAAAATAATGATAATGATGCCGGAGGCAAACGCAAGTTTGCATACAAACTTTATTTGGTGCGAACCCTCACGTTCGCACTTCGCATTTTTTCCGAATTATGGCAGAAAAACAAAAAAATTCCTTTCTCAAAACATTGCTTCGCACAGCTATCAGTCTTGCTTTGCTCGTTGGTTCTATGGCGTTTGCACTCAAGGACGTGAAAAATCTGGACGAACTTTTGGGTGCATTTAAGCAAGCGAATTACTGGTGGGTCTTAGCAACAATTCCCGTCATGCTTCTTTCGCATTATCTCCGTGCCTTGCGATGGATTACCATGATGAAGCCTATTCAGAGCGGCATCCACATAATGAATGCCTTTTCGGGTGTAATGATTGGCTATATGATGAATAACCTCACGCCGCGCGGTGGCGAACTCGCTCGCCCGTTTATTCTCAGTCGCCGTGAAAATGTCCGCTTTTCGACTGCAATCGCAACTATCCTTGTAGAACGTGTTATTGATATTCTCAGCCTTAGTATTTTTGTTCTTATCACGTTTTACTATCTGCACAACAAGATTGCGCAAGTTTTTCCGCAAATGAACAGCCAATTACTTTTGCGCCTTTTGGTACTGCCGGTAGTGGGGCTGATGGCGTTCATTGTTTTACTTATCACTACCAACATTGGCGAATGGCTTTTGCGCGTTAGCGTGAAGCGCTTTTCTGAGAAATGGTATGTGAAGTTGCACGGTTACCTCGAAGCGTTCATCAATGGCTTTAGTATTTTCAAGTCACCCGGACTGTACTGGCGTGTATTGCTAGAAACGGCTGCTATTTGGGCATTATACCTCGTGCCGCTCTATCTCATGTTTTTGGCATTTGGTTTTGACAAAGCATATAATTTCGGTTGGTTCGATGCAAACGTTCTGCTCACCATGACTACCATTGGTATTACCATTGCTCCCACCCCCGGAGCATGGGGTATTTATCACAGTTTTGCGCAAATTACTCTGGCACAGTTTTATGGAATTCCAAGTGAGAAAGCCCTTGCCTTCGCTTTTGTGGCACACGGCGTGGGGTATTTTTTGAATATCTTGGTCGGTGGTATTTTCTTTATGCGCGAGCAGGCGCGGGGCATTTCGTGGCGCTCTGTGTCCCATGCCGACGAGGTCACCGTTGAAACAAATATTCCCAGCAACCCCTAAGAACGCACAGATGGAACCATTTGTCACGCCGGAACGTGCCGAGAAGTTGCGTCGCGCCCTTGAGCGCAAGCAACCTACGCTTACCATTGTTCTCGAAAATGTCCACGACCCGCATAATGTCTCGGCTGTTCTGCGCTCCTGTGATGCTGTCGGTGTTGTGGAGGTATATCTTGTCTATAATGGTCGGCAAAAATTCCCGGATTTGGGCGAAAGAAGTTCTGCGAGTGCAAAAAAATGGATAGATATGCACCAGTTCGCCCGCGTGGAGGATTGTTTTGCAATGCTACGAGAAAAAAAATACAAAATCTTCACAACCCATATGGCAAACGATGCCGTTTCACTGTACAGCCTTGATTTAACAGGGCGTGTGGCATTGGTCTTCGGAAATGAGCATAGCGGTGTGAGTGACGAAGCGCTGGCACTGGCAGACGGAAATTTTCTCATTCCCCAAGTCGGTATGATTCAAAGTCTCAATATCTCGGTAGCGTGTGCGGTGAGTCTTTTTGAAGCATCCCGCCAGCGATGGAGTGCGGGAATGTACGCCACGCCGCAGTTTTCGCCGCAAGAATTTGATGCGAAATTTTTAGACTGGCAGATGCGGTGAACGTTTCGATGGGGATACTGATGAAATTGATAAAAGCGACACAGAAAATTTGGCTCTAATTGGAAAACGGCTCCTATAGCTGGCAACAATACCATTCTGTCATACCGACGCAGGTCGGTATCTATATCGAAAGAACACGTCTTCTGTGCTGCCAATGGATGCCGACCTGCGCCCCAGCATGACAAAAATTTTCCAACTAAATAGAACCGAAAATTTCATAGATTTTTTTGATCTCCTAAACCTCTTACCCGCCTGACTGCATCGAATGTGCATGAGACAACTATCCCAACTTCACCATTCTTTTCTTCGCTATTATGCGCTGTGCTGCTGCGTGATATACGCTTGGGTCAGCATTGCCGCAGTTCCTTTGTCCGACGAACCGCGTAAGCCTTTGCGCCGGATTCCTAATGCGGCTTTTGGGTGTGGCGAGGAATTGTCTTATACGGTACGCTATGGCTTCATTACTGCCGGGACGGGCTCGTTTTTCATTCGCCCGCAAGCAGTGGAGCGTGGCGGCGGAGTGTGCTATGATGTAAACTTTGAAGTACGTTCGCTGAAAAGTTTGGAATGGATCTATCGCGTCCACGACACCTACCGAACACTCATTGACACCAATGGTATTTATCCGGTTTTCTTTGAACAGCATAACCGCGAAGGCTCGTATAAGCGAGATTACTGGGCAGAATTTGACCACGCAAAACGTATTGCAAAGACTTCGGAAGGGGAATTTTCTATCGAACCTTTTACGCACGATGTTGTTTCGGCGCTTTTTTACATAAGAACGCAGGATTTATCAGGCTTGAAGAAGGGGGATGTAATTGCTTTGAAGAACTTCACCGATCGCCAAAGCTATGCCTTGAATGTACGAGTTTTAGGACGAGAGACCGTGAAGGTGGAAGCCGGAACATTTCGCTGCATAGCAATAGAGCCGCTTGTGGTAGAAGGTGGCTTATTCAAAAGCGACGGTCGCATCGTCGTGTGGTTCACCGACGATGCGCGAAAGATTCCTGTGAAAGTGGCAACGAAAGTTGTGATTGGGACAATAGACGTAGAATTGACGGCTTTTACAAGGCGTTAAGGAATATGCTTATAGCTTCGACACTTCTTCCAACGAGATGCCCTTCATAAGCGTTGTTGTATCAATGGCTCGGCTTTTCCATTGAATTTTTCCTTGTTTCACGCGAAAGAACGAGTTTATTCCGATAGCTGTGACGAAAAGAACACTGATGGGATGAAGTAGCACGCTTGTTGCAAGCGGGTGTTTGTACTTAATGGAAATAGCCAGTCGTAGAAGCGTATTGAGTACAATCGCACCGAGCGAAATCCAGCGCAATTCTGAAAACCAAACGGTGGCGTACGGCAGTGCGCAGGCGACAAGGAGCATAGCCAGAAGTGCGAAAAATCCGATTGAACTATAGCCCACCAAGCCAAAAAGATTCTTTGTAAATCCGTTCCAGACTTCATCGAAATTTTTGTACATCCGGCAGAATACGACATCCGTGCCGGCAGTGGTAATCATGCGTAAGCCTCGCTGCTTCGTGGCACGACTCAGTTCTACGTCCTCAACGACATGCTTTCGCACCGACAAATGCCCGCCAAGCTCAACGTATGCTTGTCGCGTGAAAGCAATCCATTGACCATTTGCAGCCGCGAGCGAAGGGTAGGCAGATGTGTAGGTCAGCCAGAGCGGAAGCCCCGCATAGACAAACATATCCACTACCGGCACTGCCAGTTGCTCAGGTAGGGTTTGGGTCTGTTGCTGCGGAAAAGCAGAGAGCATACTGAGGTCGTAGCGCTGCATCCAGCGCACCGTGTTTTCGACGGCATTGGGAGCATGGGTGTTGTCGGCATCGGTGAAGATATAGATAATTCCTCGCGCTGAGGCGCTTAATTGCTGACAAGCCCAGTTTTTGCCTGTCCATTCGGGCGGGAGTGGTCTGCCCTCTACAAGACGGATTTGCGGGTAATGCTTGGCAAATTCTTGGACAATTTCTGCCGTTTTGTCTTCCGAATGGTCGTCCAGTACGATAATTTCCATGTTCTTATAGCTTTGCGCGAGTAGTCCCGCAAGGCAATTCCCAATATTGGTAGCTTCATTGCGTGCCGGGACGAGCACGGAAACAAAAGGATTGGAAGCATACTGCTGCTCACTCGCGGGCGGTGGCACGTCGCGCAGCATTGGTGCGGTGATATAATTGTAAATGGTAATTGCCAAAAAGACTGTCAGGACAGCCAGAGCCATGTAAATTAGAACCGTAATCATGCGTTGTTATTGCGTTTGTGGGCATTGGAAGAAATTCGGAAAGCGTCCTACAAAGTCGCTTGTTTTCGCCGAATATACCTAATTTTCACCACTTTGTGCGGGTAAATTTGTATTTTCGTGCGTAACAAATTCGTGAAAATAATCTGCTTTGTATGAACTCAACGGATAAACACGTCAATACTCCCACTATTACAGTGGTCACGATTTCCTTTAATGCCGAAAAATTTATCCGAAAAACGCTTGAAAGCGTGATTGCGCAAGACTACCCACGCTTGGAGTATCTTGTCATTGACGGTGGCTCGAAAGACGCAACGCCGACGATTATCCGTGAATATGCCGAAAAGCCTGAAAGCCGAATATCGTGGTGGGTGAGCGAAAAGGATAGCGGGGTGTCGGAAGCGTTTAATAAAGGTATTGCCCGTCAGATAGGTGATTTTATTGGCTACATGAACGCCGGCGATTACTTTGCTTCGCCCGATGCGCTCTCATGCTTGTTTCGTGCCTACGCTACGCAACCCGATGCCGATATTGTCTATGGTAAAGCCCGCTTGACGTTTGAGAATGCACCGGAAAAAATTGTAGGCGTTCCCACTCGCCCGCTTGATAAACTCCCAACAGCGCATCAAGCAATGTACTATCATCGCCGCGTCTGGGAAAAATATGGCACCTTTAGCACTGACTACCGTTATGCGATGGATTATGAACACTATCACCGCCTACGGAATACCGCTAAATGGGCATTTTCGGATACTATTGTTGCCGAGCGGCCACTCACTTCGGCGCGGAATAGTTTCGGCAACCCTTCGCGCACGTACCGTGAGTATCTGAAAGCCGATACACAACACAATAATCCCGCAGCTCTGCTAAATCTGGCGAAGTTTTTGCGTGACAAGATGAAGGAACGTTTACGATAGGTTCGTTCTGTACAGAACAAGAACAGGGCAGTCGGTGGTACACACACAAATATAACTTTCAAAACTCACCATTTCTGGAAAAGCTATGGGACAACTCTGGGACAGACTACGGCGCGTCGGAGAATCGTACATCAATGATTTTAGCCGCGAAGACCCCGATTATTCAAACATTGATCCGAAGATTTTGGAGGAATTGCGCAGAAAAGCGCATTCGCCCGGCTCTTCGTATAGCGCTTCGCACCGTGGCTACGAGACCGAAGAAGAGCGCTTGAAGCGTATTATTGACGAGGCGGCGAATCCTCAACAAAAGCAGCAAGCGGAGCAGAAGCAGCAAGCACCCCCGCAAAAGCATGGTGGGATGGGATTGGAAGAGGCGCTCGGTGTGCTGGGACTTCCTCAAAGCGCAAGCGTGGAAGATATGAAGCGGGAGTACAAAAAACTCATGATGCAGTATCACCCCGACCGCGTCAGCCATCTCGACCAAAACGCACAAAATCAAGCCCGCATTAAAGCGCAGCGCATCAACGAAGCATATCAAGTCATTAAAGTACTCAAAGGTATTTGAACAATTCCTCTGGTGAATTCAAGAACCTCTTGAATTCAAGTTACAAGTGCGAAAGTTGTAAGTTCATGGAAAAGAATACCTCTGCTGGCGTTCGGAAGCCGAGAACCTTTCGAGGTCGGTTGTTTAATTTGTCCATAATTTTTTGGCAATCCTCTTGAGTCAGTAGC
>JANYDO010000052.1 GCA_025363605.1 Candidatus Kapaibacterium sp. | reverse complement strand
TTTATTCTTTCTTGTGATTGTGATTTTTACTCTACAATGAAGAACAAATCATTGTAAAAAAAGATACACTTAATGGCAATATCACATTCTTTATTATTACCACTATACTGGGTACCATTCTGATTGCACTGAGGCGGAGATGTAGAAGAAGAACAAGGTATTGCAAAAAAAGACACAGCATCATTGTTCTTTCCGAGCAAAAAAAAATCCCGCTTGATAAGATTGGCTTACCAAGCGGGATTGAGAAACTATCGTTGGGAGGAGAGGTCTTGCTAAAGAATATATTTCTGAACTGCGGGAACTAAATCATCGACCATTGAGGTCTTTTTTACCCAGCCCACCGCTCCGGCTTCTTCTGCTACATTTTGCAGCGTCGCGCTATTTTGCGCACTAATGATGAGTACGGGTATGTGCTGATGTTTGGGAGATTCTTTCAGTTTTTTGATGATGTCTAACCCGTTCATCCCTCGCATTTCATAATCGGATATGACGAGGCGCGGAAGTGATTCGGAAGAAAATAACTCGTCTATTAACGGTTCCGGATGATGAAAATCCTTCACCACATAATTCTCTCGTTCCAGCAGAAAGACCATACCTGCTCGGACAAGATTATTATCGTCAACAACAAAAATATCTGCGTTGCTTGGTGAAGGTGACATGAGAATTTTTCCCGGTATAGTTGAATTTGCACGAAACTGCATTACATTTTTCGCCCTAGCGTAAGTCAATCTGCAAACTCTCAAGAACTAATCCCACAACGATTCGACCAAGTATATCTTGTCTTCGACGAACAGCCCCCTTTACTCGACGAATGGTTACTTCACTATGGAAAGAAAGTGTGCTTTATATCCCCGCGAAACATTGATGTTCGTGCCATTCAGCAAGGTGATGACGATTGTTTTGTCTTTGTGTTCCCACGAGCGAATTGCGTCTATGTTGACGATGGTGGAACGATGAACACGAATGAACCCGTGCGGCAAAAAGCGCTCTTCCCATTTGCCGAGTGCGCCGAAGGTGAGATACTGTTTGCCCGTGTGGGTGACAAAGCGCGTGTAATCCTTTGCTCCTTCCAAGTAGGCAATATCATTGCGCATATTCAGCATCACGTTCCCTTGCGTTGCCGTTGCGATGGTGATATATTCTGCGTTCGGTGCGCTTGGCAAAAGCAGTTCTGAAGATTGCTCTTTATATTGCCGCGCGGACTGTTCCATTTGGAGTCGCTGCGTAATATCAAGCGTAATAAAAGAAACGCCTCTGACATGACCTTCCGCATCAATGACCGGGACATATCGGAACTCAAACCACAGTGTTCCTATGGTGGGAATATTGGCGGAACGCTCAATCTGAACTGTTTCGCCCTGCAATGCTCGATGAAAATTCTTTTCAAATTGTTCTTTGTCTTCAGGCATGATATAGTCGCGTATGTCGTCGCCGAGAATGATTTCTTTCTGAAATGCTCTACGAATGCCAACGGCAGCGGTATTATTGAAGGCAAGAACGTGAAAATGGGGGTCAATAAGATAGAGTAGTTGGACGGAAGAATCAAAGATAGCATTGAGATTTGCCTCTATCATGCGGAGTTTTTCCTCTGCTCTATCTTGCTCGGAAATAGCTCTTGAAATGCCGAAGACACCAACGACCGTACCGTTTCCATCGAAAAGCGGTATATCAGTGACCATCACTTCAAATTCTGTTCCATCTTTGTGCTGTACCGCAAATCGCCCCGACCATCGCTCTCCCTTTGCCAGACGGATAAATATTTCCTGTGCCTGCTCTTTTTTTTGATTACTTGGGATAATATCGGTAATCATATTGCCCATTGCTTCCGCTGCCGACCAGCCGTACAAGTCTTGAGCAACGGCATTCCAGTAGGTAATGTGCCCGTGAACATCGGTGGCGATGATTGCTTCGCCGAGATTATTCAGTAGTTCGGCTTTGAATCGGAGTCGGGCTTCCACTTTCTTGCGCTCGGTGATATTTGCTTGAATACCGATAAATCCTGTTAGTGCGCCATTGGTATCGAAAAGCGGATCACATTTAATATGCACCCAATAGGGAATCTTACTTTTCGTGTAGTTCACGATTTCAACATCAAATCCTTTTGCTTCGCTAATGGCGTTGCGCATGGTGAGAATGGTTGCCCAATCAGTTTCTGCATCTTGCAGGAGCGTACCCGGTTTTTTTCCAAGAACTTCAATGGAGGAGTATTCCGTGAGTTGGGAGAAACTTTCATTGACCCACGTCGTGTATCCGCTTGGGTTGGTGATGATAACGGTATTGGTAGTCTTGCTGGCTACGGTCGAGAGTGTCTGTAAGAGTTCTTCTTTTTGTTTTTGCTCGGTGATGTCCATGAACATTATTCTGCACGACCGGACGTTTTTGTTTGCCCGAACTTCGATGTGCGCCCAAAATGGCTCACGCCATCCCCGCAATAGCATGACGCTGCTCGTTTCTTTTTCACGTTGCTCAAATGCTTGTTCTAATAATGCGTTCACCATCGGGCGTGATTCCATCGAGACCAACAGTGCTAATCGGATTCCAAGAAGTTCATCACTCTCTATTCCCAGCAAATGTGCTGCTGTTTGGTTTACTTTGAGAATTGTGCCGTCGTCGCGCGAAACGGTGCAATAGCCGACCGGAGCATTATCATAGAGATCGTGATACTGCTCGGAGTATCGTTGTATCTGCGCATCGCTCTCTTCTTTCATTTGCCATAATGCTTCGTTCTGTACTTCGAGTTCTATGATGTGAATTTGAAGTTCATGAAGCAAGCGTGCCGTTTCTGCTGTACCTTCGGGCAAAGTACTTTCAGCGCTGGTATTGCCGAGACGCTCCTCCGCCTTCATGCGCAGTTTCTGGCGCAATTCATCTTGCTTGGCATCCGTAAGTTTTTTCATTTGGCGACTTTGAAAACAGTACAACACAGAACACTCGAAAAAAACTGGTACTCAGTCTTTTTCTTACAAAAATATCGGTTCTCGCCGGATGGTACAATACGTTAAAATACCTGATTCTTACGAGCGTAGAGAGGAGAGAATAGCGCGTAGAATTACGTGATAGAGTGATTTGCCGCTCACTACAGACGACAAACAGTGTTCGCCAAAATCAAAACATTTTTTCAATACACCAAAGGTTTGTTTACCTTTCGTAAAAAAACTCTAGCGGGCTACTATTTGCTTGCTAGAGATGTTGCACGGATACACAGGAACGAATACTTTTTTTTCAGAAATACGGACAAAATGAACCGAAGTGAGATAGTTTGTGTTTAGGATGACGAAGGGTACAAACATTTATTCAATCTGCTACTGTATGAAAGCAATGCATACTATGGACAAACGCTATATCGAACTTGCGCCTATCAATCTGCGCAATATGCACACCACGCGCTATGACGGTTCGGGGTTCAGTGCAAAGCTCAGTGATTTTTCACCGACCGACGTACAGGTGCTCAAGACGATTTATGAGCATATCAAATCCGTCTATGACTTGTGGCTCTATATGAAAGATGCACCGCAGTATGCTCTCTTCAAACCAACGATTGAGCGCTTCAGCTCCGACGAAATGGTGTTCTTGGGAAAAAAGTTAGGAATGACGACGGAGATTTCTTCGGCATCGTTGCGCAAAATCATCCACGACATACGAGGTGGCGCATTGACGACCATGATAAGTTGCGCCGGACGAATAGAGCGAATGAATTTGTACAACGATGTGGAGCGTATGAGAAGTTTTGTTTTTCTTGCCCGCGACCAAGCAAAAATGATGCGGAGCGCCATTGAGGACATTGACCCTTTCACTCGCGCCGCCGATGAGCGCTTTCGTATTCATTCGGTGTATGATTACGTCAAAAAGTGGCATGACTTTGAGTATCCGTCAGCGAAGGGTACTATCACGGTCAAAGTTCGTTGCTTCTTTGAAGGAAACGTGACGACGTGCTGCTTGGAAGCCTCAGCGCTGGACAGAGTTGTCTATAACTACATCAATAATGCTTTGCGTTTTGCGGCGACCGATACGATTACTCTCACGATACTTCCTATCGGAAATATGTTGCGGTGGGTGGTCGAGAATGAATTGGAGCCGAAGGATTTGCAATGGCTAGAAGAAACCATTGGCAACGATGCGCAAGCTCTGTACAAGGGCGGCATCACGCATGGCGGCAATGGTATCGGCTTGTCAAATTGCGCTGATATTGTTGCTGCCAGTTGCAGCATTCCGCCACCTGAAGCGATAGAGCAAGGGTACGTAGGCGCAAAAGTGATTGGCTCAACGTACTATGGTTGGTTTCATTGGAACGCGGTTCAATAAATTCATTTGATAGTTCATGGATATTTTAGATGTTATTGCAATTTTAGCAATAAATTACCGCGAAAAGAATTGCTTCCCATTTGGTATATTGGCAAAAAGGTATCCACTGGATTCTCACAAACCAACAACGCACATTTGCTATAAT
>JANYDO010000537.1 GCA_025363605.1 Candidatus Kapaibacterium sp. | reverse complement strand
TTCAGACGGTTTTGCAACGATTCAACGCTCCGCGTTAAACCAAGCAACACCATCTGAGGAAACGGGAGTTTGCGCTTCCGCGTAAAATCGCTTTGGCTCTTGCGATGGAGGCGCAGAAACTTTATGGAATCAAGAATACGGCGCATCTGTTCCAAAAAAATGTTTTTTTCATATTCAAAAATAACGATTTACGCTTAACTTAATGACATTGCAATTAAGGATTAGGTGCGAATATGTTGGTAATTTTTCAGTATAGAATTTGCGAAAATACGTTTTACAGCAAAGTAACAACAATCTTAAATTCCATTGACTGCATAAAAAATCGTTTTTGCTTGTAAGAAAATGATATTTTATCTCACAGAATTATGAATCCACACCAAATATGGATCGTAGCCGCGTTCTATGGGCAACGCAACGATAGCGGGGCAGTCGTAGCTATGAATTTCCGACGCTTTGTCTATCAATGCCTGAAGCCGCTCGTCATTCGTCTTGGCAATAAGCACCGCTTCTTGACTGGTTTCCATTGCGCCTTCCCACCAATAGATAGATTTCATGCCGGGCAGAATATTCACGCAGGCAGCAAGACGCTCTTCGACAAGTACCGAGCCGATACGCTCTGCTTCTTCTACGCCGGAGGTGGTGATATAGACAAAATGTGCTTTGGGCATGATTCTTCTTTCCAGATAATCTTTTCAGGTAAATGATTGTGAGTTCAAGGAGTTGGGGTAGTCGGTGCTTGCTGCGGCAGCGAAACGACAAACGCCGCTCCCAGTCCCGCCTCGCTCACGACCCAAATGCTACCGTGCATCGCTTCCACATAGCGCTTTACAATTGAAAGCCCAAGCCCCGTCGAGCTTTCGCCGCCAGTCGGTTGAGCGGAAAGTCGTGCAAATTTCCCGAAGAGGCGAATTTTGTCGTCGCTCGTCAATCCGGGTCCTTCGTCCTCGACAACGATAAAGACGCTGTTTGGCATGAGAACTACTTCGTCAGGTTCGGGCATATACGCCGGTTCGAGACGGGTGGCGGCTTTAATCCAAACATTTTTTTCGGGCGGTGAGTATTTGATGGCATTGGAAAGAAGATTGTCCAACACCTGATGAAAGGTCTGCGATTCTACGAAAGCAGTAAGTTCAGCGGGCTGTTCCAGATGCAAACGAATGGATTTCGTCTCAGCAATGGGCGTGTAATGATTCACCAGCGCCGCAGTAATGTTCGTGATATTGAGCGTCTCGCACTCAATCGTCACACCGCCTTGCTCAATTGCTTCCAAACTAAGCAGTGAACTAATAAGGTCAAGTGCACGAGTGGAAGCATCGTTGATGAGTTCAAGAAAATTTTCTCTTTCTTCTGTCGAAAACTCCTCGCTTTGGTGAATCATCATGTCGGAAATGGTTTTGATTGCACCCATAGGGTTTTTCAAATCATGCGCCACAATGCCCATGAGTTCGGACTTTTCACGGTTGAGTTCCTCCAGCCGCGCCAGCGCATCGGCGAGTTCTTTATTGCGAGTGGAAATATCGTGATGTTCGAAGCTGATACGGACAGTTTCGAGGAGTTCTTCGGGGTTCCAAGGCTTCGTGATAAAGCGATAGACGTGACCGAGATTGATACTGGCAATAATGTCCTGCACATCAGTATAACCCGTCAAAATAATGCGCACAGCTTGTGGCACGTAGCCACGACTTTGCGCCAAGAATTCCGGTCCCTGCATACCGGGCATCCGTTGGTCGGCGATAATCACCTGCGGCATAATACCTTGTTTCAGGAGCGCCAGTGCTGCGTCGCCCGACTCTGCCGTGTAAACGCGGTAATGCTCATGAAAAAGCCGCGCAAGCATTTCAAGCAGCATCGCTTCATCATCAACGATGAGAAGAGAGCGAAGGCTTTGCTGCCCTTGGGCATTATCGGCAGGCGCTATGCCCTCAGAGATGTCATCATCGTGAAGAGTGAGCGGGGTGTCGTCTTCATCGCTGAGATGCAGCAATGTGTCCGGGGCATTATCATCGGAAGAGGAAAAGATGCCGGAGTGCTTCGTATCACTTGCATTCATGCTGTTTGTGGAAAAGTAAGAGTGAAAGTTGTGCCTGTACCGATGCGTGATTCGACGTGCAGCGAAGCACCGTGTCGTTCAATAATCTGTTTGGAAATACTCAGTCCCAAACCGCTATTGCCCGTGCCTTTGGTACTAAAGAAGGCTTCAAAGATATGCTTTTTTACATTCTCATCCATACCACGTCCGTTATCGGCAATTTCCAGCGTAATAGACTGATTCTCAGCGTTCTTCCTGCCGCGTACGCCTACGGTACTTGCACCTGCTTGTGCTGCATTTACCATCAAATTCAAAAATACCTGATTCAGTTCGCCTGCGTTACCAATCATGCGAATATCGCTTTCTACGTCTATATGTACAGCAATTTCTTTGAATTGATACCGAAAAATTTCGACGGTCGAAGCAATTTCTTCGGGCAAATTGACGGCGTACATCCCTTCGCGCTGATGCTTGGTGAAATTCTGTAAATTCGCCACGATATTTTTCACACGTTGCGCGGCTTTGTGCGCCACAGCAAGCGTCTGGTCGGCATCGGAGCAGAGTGCGGCAAAGTTCTGGGCACGTTTGGTATGCTTACTGCTTTCATCTAGCAAGGCAAAAAAGTAGTGCTGAATTTTCTGAATGGTTTGTTCGGTTTCGTAGAGTGCCGATAGAATCGCGGCATTGGGATTGTTGATTTCGTGCATCACTCCTGCCGTGAGCATCCCGGCGGCGTTCATGCGTTCGCTCTGGACGAGTTGGCTCTGAGCGGCTTGCAGCTCTTTCATTGCCTCGTCGAGTGCCATGTTCTTTTCTTGGAGTTCTGTGTTTGCCAATTCGATTTCCCGTGCTTGCTCGGTTTGCACTTCGATTTGACGCTGAATCTCCTCATTCGCGGCGGCAAGGTCGAGATTATTATCCTTGAGTTGATTATTGAGCAAGCCCAGTTCGTAGGTTTGTTGGTGGATTTGGGCAATATAGACGCGCAAATTGCCGACCATCTGGTTAAAAACTTGCGTGAGTTTGCCGACTTCATCGTGTGAAACAATGGGAACATCGGCAATATCTAAATCCCCCCGCGCGACCTTGCTGGCTGCAGCCTCCAGCGTTTGAATCGGGCGAACAAGTCGGGAGGTCTGCCAGAAAAAAATCAGCCCGCCACAGAGCAAAATAGCGATGCTCACGATGATTCCCAAACGTCGGCTTCTGCCAACGTCTTGCTTCAAAAATGTGCGCGTTAGCCCCAGAACAAGCTGCCCATGCGTTACGCCTTGCAGCATTATCGGCAAGACAACAATCGTCACATCGGAAGTTTCATCGGTCACGTGTGTTGTGTTGCGGAAGTCTGCCGAGCGCAAGCGCTCAATGGTCTGCCGAAGCGGTACGGCGTTTGTTGTGTTAATTGCACCCATTTGCACACCTTGCGTATTGTAGGCAATCACAAACTGCACATCAGGAAGCGTTTTCAAACCTTCGAGAGCATTATTGACCGCAACCGTATCATCAAAGACCATACCCGATGCCGTGCCGTAGGCTGTCACACGCGCCAAGACAAAGGCTTTTTGATTAAGATACGACGACATTTCACTCTCTTGATGCATCGGGAAAAACCACGCCACAAATACCGATACCGCCAGTAATAGTGCCAATGCTAAAGCAATAAATTTTTGCTTTATACCGAAGAATGATTGCTGCATGACTCTTCTATGGTTGATGTACGGTTCGCTAAATCGCTCCACGCAAGTTTCACATTGAATAGCTCTAGAATAAAAACGCTTGCCCAACTTATCAACAAAGTTGTGAAAATTTCCTCAATCTAGCTTGTATGCTTATGTTCTGGCTATTGTGCAATGCTCAAGCAACAAAATAGCAACAAATTCTTGCCTGTATGCTCAAATATAGCAAATGTATCGTTCTATTTATGCACTGAAATTGTCTCTTTTGTCTCGCACAAGCCCTATAAAGGAAGTGTAACATCTGTAACATTTTTTGCCCTGAAATTGTAACATTTGTAACGCAAAGTAATTCGACACTTTCAACACTTTCACAGCGTTTTTGCCTTGAAATTGTAAACTTTGTCAACCTATCACAGCGACCAAATAAGCAGGATATAAACACATTGGATATAAACACAATTCATTTTTCACACATAGCATACTACGCATAAAAACAGTCCTAGAGACTGAAAATTCATTTTTTACAAACGCCATGCACAAACCAAAATACTCTTCATCGGTAATACTGCACTTCACGCTTCACGTGCCTATCAAGTTCCTCAAGCCGCTCGTTTGGCTGTGTAAGGCTCTCATTTGACCTGTAAGACCTTAGAGAAGCCTTGAGACGGTAGAAAGTCCGCTCGTTTATTTTCCCCGCTTCTCTCTGGCTCTCAAGCCGCTCTTTGATAGCAGCTTCTCGCTCACTGTCTTGCAATGCCAAAGCACACAAATACGTCTGTAAATCCTTCATGCTGTGCAGTTCTACCGTATCACTCACACACAGCCTTGCACGGCGTTTGATGCTGAAATAATGCTCTTTCCATTGCTGCAAAACCTTGATGTAGAACAGTTCTTCATACAAGCGGCTTGCTGACAAGTCTTTCACGCCAAATTGCTCACCAAGCCTTTTTTTGAATTGGACTTCATAACGCAGCACATGACGGTTTTCATAGATTTCTGGTACAGGTTCACGCCGTCTCTTCATTTCTCTTACCTTGTCATACAAGCCGCATAAATACTTGTCTGTGGAGAAATTCAACGTTGACAAGTCAGCGTACTCGCTGCGTTTGCAATAGGGCTTTGTATCAAACTGTCTCAAATACTCGCTTGGTGAGTGCTTTAGAATGAAGTTACTTCCTACATCAAAGCGGTAAACACGGGCTTGAGTAAGGGGCAACGATAGTCTGTCGCTTAGTTCCTCAAGCGCTTGCTGCGTTCTTTGCCGTGTAAGACGCTCAAGATTGTTGCCAAATGCAAACTTACTCAAAGAGCCGTTCACAAATACGCCTCGCTCTTTGATGCTCACCTTCAAACTTCCTACATTCCCGCTCTCTGTCAATTCGCCTCGCTCACTTACAAAGCCTCTCAGACTTTCAAGATGCTTCAAAGAATGTGCCGTTTGCTCACGGTCTTGCTCAAGCCATAATGACACGGTATCATACATAATTGACTGACAAAAATTGACAGGACTAAACACATTGTTACTATTTGTGCGAATTTGGTATTTAGTCCTGTCTGGTGGTTAGATTCGTGAGGCTCGTTTTCTGAGAAAATCCATTTGAGCCAAAAGCGCCTTGTCATGCTCAAGAGCCAGATTGCAAATTGCCTGTTCTACACTTTTCTTCTCTTTGGCAACGAATAGCTCAAGCCGCTTAGGGTTCTCGCTCAAGACCAATAGCAGCGCGTCCGACGTGCCTTGCAAGTTACCATAGCCAAATTCAGGCTGTTCAATTTCTGGCAAATACACGCTCGTTATGTGCTGCGTTGGTCTTGCGTCCTGTGTTGGCTGCCATTTTGCCCGTGCTGTAAGACTAAACGACGGCTGCTTTGCCCGTGTGGACTTGATAGGCGGTTTGGAGTTGGTATAAAACCACGATTGCCCCGCGTCGTTTGGCATGAATAGCGGTGCTATCTCACACGTCCAAGCCGTCAAATCAAGACGGTTTTTGCTCACGGTATTCTCAAGCCGCTCAAAGCAAAAGTATTCATCAAGTATCATTTTGCACCGCCTCTCTTCTGTGAAACGATGTAACTAGCGGCTTTTGCCTCAAGCGTCTCACGGGTTTGAATTGGCTTGGACAATAGCCATGCCTCAAGCTCTCGCTTGGAGAAGTAGAGTTTTTTGCCTTGCGGCTTGGAGTGTGGTACAATCCCTTGTGAGGTGAGTTTGTACAGGTGGGAAGCGCTCACATCAAGGAAATGTGCAGCCTCTTGGAAGGTCAAAACTTCTTTGCCGCTTGTGCCTATCAAGGTTTCAAGACGGTCAAAGCGTTCTTGCAAAAGAGAATCCATAAAAAAGCCCTTGTAAAAAATGAAACAACAAATTTACAAGAGCAAAAATGCGAAGAAAGGGAAGGGGAAACGGTTAGTACCAACGTTGATAAAGCGTTGATAGATAGCAGTATCAACTATTTTTCTTTGAGTTCTTGGACTACATTCTCAATTTTAGCAGCGTCTTGTGCTTGGGGCTTGCCATGCTTATTGAATTGATACTTATCTTTAACGGTGCTTAATTGCTTGTTATTAAAGGGCTTGCCTGTTCTGTTGACAAAGTGTTTTGCAATCAACGCAGAACGGTTTTCATTGGAAATCAAACCTTCCTTAAAAAGCAGTTCAAACAAGTAAACAAGTTGTGGTTCACTGCTTTTCCATTGGATAGGCTCAAAGTTTTTAGGCTTCTGTGTGGCTTGCTGTGGAGTTTCTTCTGTGGCTTGGAGTGAGGCTTCAACTTGCTGAAATTCATGCACTTCTTTGAGGAACTGCCTTTCCTCAAGGATTCGGGCTTGTTCATCTTGTGCGGGCTTGTAGAAATCTTGCCAGTATTTGCGCTCAAGATACATCGGAGAAAAAAAGCTATCTTCATAGTTCCAAACTTTAGAAAACGGTTCTGCGTACTGCCTTGCTTCTTTCTCAAGCCAGTCCAAATACCGTTCTACTTCCTCAAGGTTTTCACATTCTCGCAAATACGCTTTGATTCGGGCAAGGTCAAAATCAAGGTTTATGTACGTCTTTTGCTTCTCTTTCCAGTTCATTTTTAACAGCTTTGCCTTTTGCCAGTATTCGTACTCAAGGCTTAACGGTGTAATGATATGCTTGAGGAAAGGCGCAATCTCACCAAACGTCAAATCGTGAGCAAGGTGTGATGCTTCTTTCTCAAGCCAGTTCAAATACCGTGTTACTTCCTCAAGGTTTTCACACTCTTGCAAATACGCCTTAACTTGAGCAAGGTCAAAATCAAAGGTTGTGTATGTTTTTTGCTTCTCTTTCCAGTTCATAC
>JANYDO010000529.1 GCA_025363605.1 Candidatus Kapaibacterium sp. | reverse complement strand
CATAGTTAATTGTCATGGTATTGCCTTTCTAAGCGCCTCATCAGCTGTTGGGATATGAGCGCCTTTTTGTGCGGTTTGGATTGATTCGCGGATGGATTGCACTGGGTTTTTGCCCGCTGTCTTTGCCGACTTCACGCCGTTTGCAGCGGTGCTGGCGGCTTTTGCTTGTGCCGTCGCCGCATCAGCTGATGCCGCGCTGGCTGATGCGGTGGAATCGCCTTCCATGAGTTTAATTGCCAATTCAACCGCAATGATATTGCCATCTTGGTCGGTTTGCAGCCAGTTTTGTTGCAGTTCCGTGATAACAAAATAGCCTAAGAGCGCACCGTTTGCAAGGATAAGCGGCAAGGGCGCAATCTTTTTTGCCTTTTCCTTCAATTCTTTGTGACGGTCTTCCGGCACACACCACGCAGCCATAAGCAGCGCTTTAATATCCAACGTGCGCGGCTTGGCGCCCGCAAACTGGATAGCCGCTACATCCGCGACTGTCTCTTGCGCTTTGTATTCCCATTGCAGCGTTTCGGTGATGCCGTCCACCGTTGCTAATTCAAGTTTTACGCCGCCCAATGTTGCAAATGTTTTCATTTAGAATCCTGAAAATTGCAGTCGTTTATCCTGTTCCATTGCGTTTTGCACCTCACGCGCCAAGTCCGGCGCAATTTTGCGTAGCGCAGCCGACACTTGTTCGGCTATGTCGGTTGCCGTCGCCGGAGCGCCATTTGCGCCCGTAGCATTCATGTTCAAATTAACGCTAAAATTCACCGTTACGCCGCCGCCATTGCCGCTTTGTGTCGGAGTGCCGACTATCGGTATCGGTTTACCCGCTACAGGTACATCTTGCGATTCTGGAAGCGTAATCGGTGGCAACGTTGGCTTTTCGATGCCGAGCGTTTTGAGTATCGAATCAAGCCCCGGCGTTGCAAATTTCGGTATCTGCACATCCGGCAACTGCACTTGTGACAAGTTTTTGGTAATGTCCGGTAATTGCAGCCCCTGCACAGGATTTTCTAATTTCGGCAAACCGATTTCAGGCAGTTTGAAATCTTTCAAACCGTCCAATTTCGGCAATTGAATTTCAGGCAGTTTGAATGCTGCTGAATTTTCCGAAAGTATTTTTGCGCCTTCGGTGGAAACTGATTTCAGCGCCTCCGGCAATCCAAACTCTATCGGTTTACCCGCGCCCGTTTTGCCGCCGATTTGTGGCGGTTCAATCGGTGGGAATTTGTTGATTTTCGGCGGCTCGGCTTTTTGCTTTGCTATCCACGAAAAATCAGGCGCTTCGGGTGGATTAAGCGGACGTAATTTCGGCGCATCGGGTTTCGGTATTTTGGGCTTGCCGACCTCCGGCGCTTTAATTTTTGGTATTTCAGGCTCTTTTGGTTTCGCTACTTCGGCGGGCTTGGCCGCCGCTTCTTTCAGGTCGCTCGTTGTTTTTGTAGCCTCATCTTTTTTGCCTGAGAACAGATTTGTAATACCGCCGACAAGCCCTTTCACGCCGTCAACCAGTTTGCCCCACATTGCCTGTATGCCTGTCCAAAGACTTGTAATCATATTCATTCCCGCCTCTTGGAGCGAAGCGCCGGAGAAGAGCGATTGAATGAACGTAAACAAGCCGCCTATCAGCGTCATCACAATTCGTATCGGTATCGTAATAGCCGTAAACGCACCTATCAGCACTCGTGCCATATTGCCGCCGTTGGTCGTTAGTCCTGTCATCATGCCGATCACTTGCGCGATGACTTTCACGACAAACAAAATCGGCGTAACAACAACGCGGAACGCCGTGCCGATGTATTGTCCTGCAACGACCCCTGCATCTTTGAGCCATGCGAAATTATTTGCCGCCGCTCCCGTCGCGCCCGCTACGCCCTGAACAGGGGCAAAAAGTGCTTTCACGGCATCAATGATAGGCGCAAAAGCGGCGAACACCTCCTGCAAAATGCTCCACGGCGCGGAGAATGCAGCCGAGATACCGTCCATAAAACCTGTAAAGAAGCCCGCGATACCATCGAATAAGCCCCCGAAAAACTGTTTAATCGGTGCCCAATTCTTGTAAATCAAAAATGCTGCTGCTGCAATACCGAGAACAATCCACGTAACGGGCGACGTGAGGAATGCCATATTCATAGCCATAACGCTAGAGATTGCCGAGCGCACCCCGCCTACCAAACTGCCTCCGACTGTTCGGGCAAATCCGCCAATCCCACCGGAAAAGAGCGCCGAGCCACGCGCTGCAATCAGCTGTTGCGCGGCAAAATTCCGTAACGCTGACACGCCGCCCGAAAGAGCGCTCCCCAGACCTGACACGGCATTAGAAGCGCCGCTCGCCAGACTAGAGAATACGCCGGAGAATGAAAAACCGCGCATCCCCGTGACCATGCTCCCCATGCCGCTTTGTATCGCACCGAAAGATTTTATCGCCACGCCGCCGAGAGCCGTAAAGCCGCTCTTTGCGCCGCTTGCGATTGCACCGAAAGCGCCGGGCGGGATAAGTGATTTTATCCCTGCCAGAGCGGTTAATTGTGGTGCAACGCTATTGAGTGTGCTGATTGCTGCTACACCATATTTGCCGATAGATTTGCCCGCTTCGAGAAACAGGTCATTGACATAAGACTGCGCCCGGGACGCCATTGTCGAGGCAGTTGCCATGCGTATTTGTGCCTGCGAGTACGCCGCACCCTCATCGGCACTTTTTTTAATTGCTGTACGGTAATTGTCGTAGGTTTCGGTATTACTCACCATACTCAGCGCCGTCGCCGCGGTTTCTTTGCCAAAAATTGCCGACATTATCGTCGCTTTTTCAGCATCGTCGGGGATTTTTGCCAGCCCCTCTTTCATTTTTTTGAGCGCAAAGTTCAGCCCTTTCGACGGGTCGGCAATCATCGCGCCCAATTCTTTTGAGGACGTGCCAAGTTTTCCCATTGCCGCCTCGCCCGGCTTCGATGCGGTCATCATCAGCCCTAACATATTCCGTAATGCCACGCCCGCTTCTGCGCCGTATTTCCCGCCCTTGCCGATAACTTGGATAGCCGTATTTACCTCGTTAAAATCCATATTTAGACCCTTCGCCGCCACGCCCACCTGAAGGAATGCCGCGCCGACCTGCGGGATTTCTGCCGAGCCGACCTGTGCCGAAGCTGCCAGCGTGTTGATATATTCCGTTGAGGTCTTGGCTGCTATCCCAGCGTCGTCGGTATTCACGCCCATTTGGAGCATCGCGTTTGCCAGTACATCCATAGATTGCGCCGCGCTGTCACCCGATGCTGCCGAAAGCGTGTTGATATTTTTCGTAATGGTAGTCAAAGAAGACGCACCCGCGGCGTCTTTGAACTGGTCTGCCCCGAATTTTGAGAGAACGCCCTGAAATGATTTTAACTGGTCGGAAGCCGAGCCGCCGAAATCTTTTGCGAGGTTGCGGGCAGAATTGCCAATATTATCAAGCTCTTTCCCTGCCAGCCCTGTGATAGCACCAACAGCCGCAACGTCCGCTTCGTATTTCGTGAACTGGTCTGCCACGCCCGCCAGCGCACCCGTGATTTGCTGTACGCCCATCGTTGCCATACCAAACGTAGCCATGCGCTGCCCTGCCGATGCTACTGCCGCACCGACACTGCTACTCATGCCCGTTATTTTCTGCTGGATGCTGCCAATGACTGAACTGGCGCTATCCTGTGCAGATATTTTTATGCCGAAATCGAATGATGCCATAATTGCGCCTTGTACAAAAATGGCACAACCGCTGAGGTTATTCCCGCGTCTGTGCCATTTGATTTTCTACGTCTTGATTCCACTCATGCACGGATTCTAGCCAAAACATGAGTTCGTTGAGCGTCATCGCTTTGATTTCCGTGATGCTGAGTCCGTGGTAGATGAGTCCGACGACGTGTTTTCGGATTCCTCGCCCGAAAGACCGAGAAAAAAAACGTCGCAATCCTCCTCTGCCGTGATAATTTCCGACATTGCGTAGCCGTCTTGGATGCTAAACTCTACAATATCTTCTACCGTTAATGGCTCAAATTCGCCGTCGGAATTTTGGAACGTGAACACAGATTCCATGATGTACGCCGTCAGCATTTCCGGCTGCTTCATCGCCCATTTTTCAGCATTCAGTTGGTCGCTGGTGAGCGGGACGCGGTATCGTGCGTTGCGACCGCTTGGCAATGTAACCAAAAATCGGTCTTGCACGTCCACGTCGGCTTTTACCAAAAACAGTTCGTTCATCCATTTGTCAAGCGCCCGCCCTAGAGAGAGCGGGAGCCTGTCGTACTGATGCTGTGAGATTTTAACAAATTCGCCATTTGCCTGTTTGAACGAGACAAAACGGAGAACCAAATCGCGCAAAATTTGTGCAGATGTTTTGCCCGCCGATTGCGATTGTAGCATCGTTCGGTAGGTAATGTTGTCGTCCAATTCTACCGTGATGTTTTTTGCTAGTTTATATTGCTGTGCCATAGTATTAAATACCTAAGTTACCTTTGAAAGCGGCAAGTTTATCTTTGCCCGCAACCAGATAGACGGCGTTCGGGAGGTCAACTTCGACAATATCCTCGCCCGCAATCGTGAGTTTGTAATAGCTGACGTTTAGTTTCGCCTCGATGCCGGGATTTTCGCCCATTTTCATCGCGCCCGTATTCAATTCCATACACGCTGCTTTTAGAAGCGCCACGTATGGTTTGCTTGAAACTGCCATGATGTCATCGGCTTCATAATCATCGACGCCAAGCATGGGTATTCCGAACGCTTCCAGGAGATCGAGAAGAA
>JANYDO010000528.1 GCA_025363605.1 Candidatus Kapaibacterium sp. | reverse complement strand
CACGCTTCTTAACCCGAATGTCAGTACTCCGATTGACCTTGATGTTACCGCCACAGACGTTGCGCCATCTGCTTCTATTATTTCTTCACATTACCTTACAGTAAGCCAATACGGAGGACCTACTTCTGTAGATGGGCAGGTTTTACTGGAGTCACCTTTGGTGCAGGCGGGAAGCAGTGTTGCTGCTAATACTGTTTCACCCACACCACTTTCGTCTTACGCGCTTCTATCAAGCTCCCCAGTCATACCGGGCATATCGGCGCAGACATTCATTGTTGTCAACAGTATTGGCAATCCTAGTCCATACTATTTTGCACTCGCCGGCGCTCCCACCCCGCCCTACGTCTGGGCAGGCGCACAGGGCGCAAACTGGCAAACGCCTTCAAGTTGGACTCCGCCGCGCAATAACCCTGCCGTTACAGACGAGCTCATTTTTAACGCCGGAACGCATACGCCCACCAATGTCCCGCACGAGACGGTTTCCATGCTGACCATCAAGAATGGCGCTACGGTAACGCTTTCTGCCTCGAACCCAAACAACTGGCTCACTACGACAGCAATGCCTTACGGGGTGATTGTTGAAAGTGGTGGAAAACTGGATTTAGGCGCTCCGGCGACGAATATTGCACTGAATATTCCGAGCATTTCCCAATGCAAAATTGACGGCACGTTGCAAACGCAGAATAGCGCAGTTATCGGTGCAGGCAGTTTCTCCTTGTCAAGTGATGCCTTGCTCGCCACCACGCGCGACGACGGCATCAACGGCGCAAGCGTGAGCGGAGGGGCGATTCAGACCGCATTCGCAAGTTATAATTCTCAAGCACGGTATGAGTTCACCAGTGCAAGCACGGGTGCGGAACGCGATATGAATTTTAAGCAGCAAGGCGGAAAATCGGGCATTACGCAAATGCGAGCGCTGTATGTGGGAGCAAGTGCCGGAACACGGCGACTTAATAGTGCGATTACCGTTGGTGGAGTCCCGCTCCTTGCATTGAGTAAAAGTGAATCATCGCTCCAAAGTGTGGGAACAGTTGCAGAACTGGTGATCAAAGGTCGCGTATCGCTGTATAGCGCATTCAATTCTTCCCTCACCCTCTTTCCCGACACGCCTTTCATTCTTCGCGACGGCGCAGAACTCTGGAATAACGGTCAAATCTCCTTCTCCGGCGTTAGTGCCATGATTGTGGACAATGCCTTTCTGACTATGGTCGGACCGAACGGCGGCGGTGGAACAGGTATCGGCAGAGTAAACGCCGTTTCTGCGACGATGACCTATTCCGGCGCTTCCATGCTCAGTTTTACGGGCGGTGGTGCGTTCACAACAACAAACTTTCTCTTACCATCCGCCATGCCCGTCGTGGTTTCGGTTTCTAATGCAAGCGTCGTAACGCTGAACAGCAATAAAACCTTACAAGCGGTATTAACGCTGAGTTCTGACGGTAAAGTGGCGCTCAACGACCAGAATGTAACACTGAATGGCTTGAATACAAGCAGTGGCGGTGCATTGAGGGGTACAAGGCTATCGGGACTCACGTTGAACGGTACAGTGCAAGGCAATCTTGCTTTTGAAAGCGGCTTTGGCACCCTAAACTCGCTTACTCTTGGTCATGCGCAAACAACCGTTCCGGCACTTTCGGGAACGCTGAACGTACTGAACGCACTCACACTGCAAAGCGGCATTCTCACTGTTGCAGCGCCGAATACTCTCACGCTTTCCGCTTCTTCGCCATCATCTCTTTCGGGCGGCAGCGCTACCAGCTATATTCGCGGAGCGCTTCTGCGCACGATGCAAGCGGACATCAGCTCTGACGGACAAAGCTACCTTTTTCCTGTCGGCGACAACAGCTATCGCCCATTTACACTGGCAAATGTCCGCACAGGCAGCGTAGCACCGATAGTTCTGGGGCAATCATTTTCAAGCGGCGCAAGCTCATGGACAATACCACTGACGAGCGGAGCGCAGTACAACTGGCTCGCGCAGACCATTTCGGGTAATTTTCTCACGGGAACATTTCAAGTCGGCGCAGCACAAAGTCCCGCTCCGACGGGCTTGCGCATAGCAACTGCTGCCGCACAAGCGGGCGGTTACGGCGACATTGGTGCGGATGACGTTTCGCCCGTGCGCTCTTCGTTGCCGCAAGTAGCGACGGCTTCCGCCAGTGGCACATACTTTGCATTGGGCGGCGCTGTGCCGTCTATTCTCAGTTTCACGCCGCGTGTGGCGCGTCCGGGACAAACGGTAACAATTACGGGACAATTTCTCTCCAGTGCAATGGGCGTGACCTTTGGCGGTATTCCGGCAGCAAGTTTCACGGTCGTTTCGCCAACGCAAATAACGGCTGTGGTCGGTGCAGGTGCAAGTGGCTCACTGCAAGTTCAGAGTCCGCTTGGAACGGTCGCTGCACCGCTTCCCTTCACATGGACAGGGCAGCCGACGATTACGTCTGTTTCGCCAAGTTTGAATGTGGTTGGGCAAGTTATCACTATTCTCGGCACAGAGTTCCACACCACGCCAGCCGTAAGCATCGGTACATTCTTGGCAGCAAGTGTGACGGCGGCTTCGCTCACGGAATTACGGGTTGTTTTTGCGCAAGCCACGACGGGCATTTTGACTGTCAACGCCAGTGGCGGTACGGTGTCGTGGCAGCAGCCCTTGACGGTGTTTGCTGCACCGACCATCACGAATATTTCGAGCTTCCAGCCCTTACCCGGAACGCTTTTGACGGTAACGGGAACAAATTTTGCACAAGGATTGACACAAGTGAGTATTGGCGGCGCTCCCGTGCAAGCAACCGTCAATTCTCCGACGCAAATTACGGTCGTTGCTCCGCAAAGCGCAAACGGGTTGCTCCAAATCACCACACCCGCAGGAATGGTCGTTTCCAGTTCGGCGATCGTCATCATCCCGCCACCTACGATTGCAAGCGCCCTGCCGACTTCGCCGCAGGTGGGCGAAACAATTTCGATGGTAGGAACGAACTACATCAATGTTCAAACCGTCAGTATTGGTGGTATTCCCACGACTTTCACCGTCAATTCGCCAACAAGTATTAGCGCCATTGCGCCGCCCTTTACTCTTTCCATGCCGACCAGCACTGCCACTGTCAGCGTGACCACGCGCTCCGGCACGGCTGTCTATTCCCGCACATTGACGCTCCGTCAAGCACCCGAACCTGTAATGATGCTGACGGGCTTTTCGCCGCAAAGCGCGGTGGAGGGGCAGGCGGTCACCGTCACGGGATTGAATGTGCCACCAACGGCGCTCTTACGTCTGCGGAGCGTATTTGCGTCGGTGAACGTGGCAGCGCAAATTCAAACAGCAAATAACGGCACTAGCACGATTTCCTTCAACGCTCCATCCGGCTTGATTCCGCAGAATATGGTTTCTACCGAAGCGACTATCACGGCAGAAGCGGTGTTCCCGTCGGGAGTACAAACCGCGCAAGCTGCTTTGCCGCTGACGATTCGCGCAGCAGACGCGCCTATGCTCACAAATTTTTCACCAAACATCGGCGGAACGCTCACGACCATCATTATTTCAGGGCAGAATTTCAATGCTTCCACGCGAGGCAGTATTCAAGCGGTGTTTATTGGCGGTTTGCTTGTGCGAGAATTTACCGTGCTTTCGCCGACCCAGATTCGTGTGACGGTGGGGCAGGTAGCAAGCGGCGCATTGACTATTCAGACGGGAAGCGGCTTGCTGAGTACAAGCGCTAGCTTCACCTTTAATCCAATCTTGGATGCAGAAGCCGTTGCGCCGTCGGATTCGTTGGCGCTCAACGCGCTCTACGCCGCAACAAATGGCGCTTCGTGGACAAACGCGACGAATTGGACAAATGGCTATCCTGTTGCGCTGCGCTTTGGCGTAAAGGTTGAGCGCGGGCGTGTGGTCGAACTGAGCTTGCTTGCAAATAATCTTGACGGCACGCTGCCGTGGACGGCACTGGCAAATCTGACGGCGCTTCGTGTGCTGAATCTTGCGGGAAACAGATTGGGAGGCGGTCTGCCGCAAAATGTGTGCAGTATGGCATCGCTCAAAACGTTGAATTTGTCGAATAATCGCTTTGAAGGTGGCGTGGAGGCGCTTTGCTGCTTGCCTGCGGGCTTAGAAAATATCAACTTTAGCGGCAATCAACTCTCCGGCTTCTTACCGGAATGTTTGAAAAACCTCGGCAATTTGCAAATCTTTGATGCCAGCCGAAACCGCTTTATTGGCGGCTTTCCGACGTTTTTGGTGCAACTGCCGTCCTTGCAAATACTGAATCTGCGCGGTAATCGTTTATCAGGCATTTTACCGCCATCCTTGGGTATTCCCGTGCTCGCGGTTGCAAAAGTGAAGAATAGCGCTTTGACAAGTACGTTGACATCGGTAGAAGGCTTGCTGCGCTTGGACATTGGCGGTAACGACTTTTCGGGAAACATTCCGGCAGAAATGGGCAATTTGCTGAATGTGCGCGGTTTGTTCTTGGATGGCAACCGTTTTACGGGCGCAGTACCGGAATCCTTTACCAAGCTGATACGACTGGATACGCTCAATATTGCCGACAATATACTTGATGACATTCCCAACCTTGCTCTATCAACACCTCGTCTGACGCTCAATGTACGAGGGAATCGCTTGCCGTTGAGTGCGCTTGAGCCTTTAGTCAGCGTTCGGCAATTCACCTACGCACCGCAAACCATCACGCCTCCACGCCTTGCCGATACCAGTGCCGTGATTGATGCGACTTTTGCGCTTCGGGCGGCACTCGCCGGAGCAAATAACCGCTACCAGTGGCGTAAAAACGGCAACAACCCCGTGCGCACGGCTTCGGCAAGTGACGCATTGGAGTTTATCGCTTTTGCACAATCAGATGCGGGCGAGTACGTGTGCGAAATTACCAATACCAAGCTGCCGCTGCTCATGGTTTCTACCGCAAGCGTTCGTGTGCAAGCGGTCATGCCCGCAAATGTTCCCGATACGGTTGCACTCATAGCGCCCGCTCCGGCAGAAACAGACGTGCCGACGTTGCCGCTCTTTGTCTGGCGCAGCGCAGACGGCGCAGGGCAATATCGCGTGGAAATTTCAGCATCAGCGAATTTTTCTTCTCTTCTGACTACGCTCACCATTGCACAGACCGCCACAGCACTTGCTTCAGGACGTGTAGAATTGGACACGCGCGGTCTGAACGGTTTCCCGCTTCTGAATGAAACGCGCTATTTCTGGCGGGTTCGCGCAGAAAATGCACGTGGCGAAGGGGGCTGGACGAGCAGTAATTTCACGACGGCAGCAAATACCATGCTGGGCGCAATGCGTCTGGATTTCGGCAAAATCCCACGTGGCGATACCGCTTTGGGTATGCTGTCGCTGCGGAATCTGTCGGAAACCCGCATTCGCCTTACCGATGGCATCACCGCGAGCCATCCGTCATTTGTTTGTGAGGATGTGCGTGGGCGAGAAATTCCTGCCGGAGCGGCGCTACCCGTGCGTGTGCGGTTCACTTCTGCAACGCTTGAAACCGTTAATGCCGCGCTAACACTGCGTTTTACAGCAGAAGGCAGTACAGTCGTGCAAACGCAAACCATTGCAAACCGCCTTCTGGGTCGGGGAGGCGCATTGAAGCTCATTCCTCCGGCGATAGACACGAGCGTTATCGGTACGACGAAGTTGCTTGCGGTGCAAGTAGTGAATGTGGGTGACCGCGAAACGGAACTTATTCGTGTGCAACTTCAGCGTGGTGCGCGGGAATATACCTTCCGAGCGGAAGTGGATGGAAAAGCGCCTGTCGGCGTGGGCGACACGACGGCAGTGCTGCTGCGCTTTACGGCAGAGCGCACCGGAGCGGCTTCCGCACAAGAAGTCTATTGTCAGGCAACGGTGGACACGGTGACAACACCGCTCGTGCAGTACGGACGCACAAAACTGCCGACCGATGTGGTCGCAAAACTCGGTCTGCGGGCAGTACCTAAAAATGCGCCGCCGGGCAGTGAAGTGATGGTAGAAATTTATCTGGACGGGTTAAGTGATGACGATCGTGCGCGTCTTTTCAAATCAAGTATCCCTAATTTTTCAGCGACGCTGCGTTTTAATCGTAATGCGTTGGCGCTTGGTGCTACCTCGACTGCCCGTCCGATTCGCAATACCGTAACGAATAATTCTTCTCAACGGTGTGCCGTACCGAAGACGTTTTGGAATGGTACGAGCGCTGTGCTACTCAGGATTCCCTGCCGAGCGGTGGCGGGTAACACGGATGCAACGACGCTCGTGCTGGAAGAGTTGAAATGGGGCGACGGCACGTTGCAAATAGCAGATGTGCTGGACGGCAGTTTCAAAGTGCAAACCTCACAAGCGGGCGGGAAGCGCCTGATTTCCGGCACGTCAAACGGGTTAGCACTTGTAAGCATTTCGCCCAATCCCACCGCCGATGTGCTGCACGTGGTGTACACATTGAGTGCTGAAGGATGGGCGGAATTGAGCCTTCTGGATATACGTGGCAGTATGGTGCAAAGCCTCACGAAGAGCGTCCAATCTGCCGGAGAGCAGAGCGTCCAATCAAGCCTGAAGAACATTCCCAGTGGGACATATATGCTGCGCTTAGAGTCCTGCGGAGAAGTCGTGACGCGGCGTGTAGAGGTGGTGCGCTAAGAGGGCGGCTGCAAAAACAAGTGACTGCAAAAACAAGTGACTGCAAAAGCAAGGGATTCTTGCTCATGCTGACGTAATCTCGTATCTTACGGCTTGGCTTTACTGAGAATTTCCGAAGTTCTCAGCTTTTTACGGACGAAACGGTTAGTGTTGTGAATATCATCAGTATTATCGCCCTTGCCGGGGCTGCTCAGGGAATATTTCTTACGCTGACGCTGCTTGCGTGGCGGAAAGGAAATCGTCGTGCAAATACCATTTTGGCGGTGACATTTGCCATTATGTCGCTTGCGATGTGGAATACGTACCTGAATACAAGCGGTTTGTATCGGACGTGGACATTTTCTATTCGTGTCTATGACGCATTGCGTTTGCTCACCGGGCCGCTTATCTACCTGTACGTGCGGGAAATGGTGGCGCGTCCGCTTGTCTGGCGCGACTGGCTGCACGTGCTACCGGCTGTTGTGAATGTGGTCGTGCTAATACCGTTCTTTCTGAGTTCGGATGCCGAAAAAATCCGTTTTATGGAGCAGACCTTGGAAGGGGCTTCGCGGGACTATGTCATTTTTGCAGCCTTGCGTCCTTGGGTAGCGCTTGTGTATTTTGCTTTGTCGTTGCGGTTGCTACGCGAGTATTCGCGCCGTATTCGGGAGCGTTTTGCATCGTTGGAAGTGGTGAGTTTGCAATGGCTCTGGAATATTGTGCTGGGTTTGAGTGCAATGGCTCTTCTGATTGCGGTTGCGAGCCTTTGGACGTTTAGGGGCAATGTACGCCCGAACCAAATCAATCAGGGCATGGCAATTTTTGCAGTCCTATGGCTGTACGGTTTAGCATATTTTGCCCTCCAAAAAACAATTCTATATTCCTCCGAACTCCGACAATTACTGGCGGAACCGATAGAATTTCCTGCTTCGGTGTCGCTTCCATTGCAAGTGCCGACAGAGCGACAAAAGGTATCGGATGATGAAGACGAACTCTACATAGACCGCATTGTTACAGGTAATGATCGGCTTTTGCCCGGAGCGCTGCGCCTTTCCGATGAGTCTTCTGTTCGCGCAATGATCGCAAAACAGCAACCCGACCTGCATCTTGCCGAGCAGGATACACGCTTGCTTACACGCTTTATGGAAGAGCAGAAGCCATATTTGGATAGTCAGCTTACCTTGCAAAAACTTGCGATGCTTAGTGACATTCCTGCGTATCGTATTTCTGATATATTGAATAAACATTTGGGCATAAACTTTTTCGACTTCGTCAATCGCTATCGTGTTGAGGAGTGGAAGCGGCAGATAGCCGATGCTTCCACGTCAAGAACGATTCAGGAAATTGCGTTTCAAGTAGGCTTCAATTCTAAATCGTCGTTTAACACCGCATTTAAGAAGCATTCCGGGCAAACACCGTCGGAATATCGTAGGGAACACCGTAAGGAATACCCTTCTGAATACCGCACAACCTCTCGTGTGGCGTGAGAGCCTTGTCTTTTCAATGATATGACTTTTAGCCACTTGTGCAGATGGTTCATTTTCAGTATTTTTAGAGCCGACAAACGGTGTCGTTGTGTACGCCATTCACCATAAAAACACCACCAGTGCTTCTTCGGAAAATATCTAAGGATGCTATGATTTCAATTGCACTCTTTTTTACCGGTATTAATCTTCTTGGGGCGACGCAAGGTCTTTTCTTGTCGCTGATTCTCGCAAAACTGAAGCGTGGGAACCGCCAAGCGAACCGCATACTTGCTGCGTTGGTATTTGTTATTTCGATAGCACTCGCTTCGACGCTTTTGCTGTATCCGGCTGTTTATACTGCTGTCCCGTATTTGTTGCGCATTGCCGATCCCATGCGGCTTCTGTTCGCACCGCTCATTTTTCTCTATGTCGTGTCGCTCACGGGTGGGCAGGTGAATAGGCGGTCTCTCTTCCATTTTACGCCATTTGTTTTGTATGTGCTGTATTTGATACCAACGTTCTATGTGCTTCCCCTTGCAGAACGTATCTCTTTTATCACTGAAGCTCAAGCTGGGAAATGGTTGTCGTATAACATTTATCTTGTGGCGCGTTCGCTCTATTTTTTGCTGTATTTGATATTATCGTTTCGCGTTCTACGCCAGTACTCCCTGAGGATACAAGAATTATTTTCCTCAGTGGAACGTATCAATTTTAGCTGGCTCCGCAACGTTCTTATCGCAATGGCTATTTGGTGGTTTCCTCAGTTTATTACCACCGTTAGCCCGTTTTTTGGGTATCTCGACCTTCCTTTTATCAATAGAATCATAGGTTTCTTAGGGGCATTGTGGATGTATCTTTTGGGGTACATGGCATTCTTGAAAGCCGACCCGTTTGTCAATGATGCCAATAGTATAGCGCATATCAGCGCGACAGAAGCCGCCCAGTTAGCTGCCCGGCACGAAGAATATGAAAAGCATGAATACGAAATTTTACATTCCCAGCGTCACGAACAGCCTTTAACGCCTCTTTCTCAGCCGTCTTCGGAAGATACGGCGCTGCTGAAACACTTCCAAGACTTTATGGAAACACAAAAGCCATATCTGGATAGTGAACTTACGTTACAAAAACTGTCCGAGCAGGTGGATATTCCTACCTATCGGCTTTCGCAGATGATGAATACTCACCTCCATCAAAATTTCTTTGATGTTGTCAACCGCTATCGTGTCGAAGAATGGAAACGGCAAATAATTGACGCTCCTGCACAAATGACTATCCAAGAAGTCGCCTTCCAAGTGGGTTTCAATTCCAAATCGTCGTTCAACGCCGCCTTCAAAAAACACACCGGGCAAACGCCAACGGAATACCGCACACGCCGTCTGGTGCTGGTCAATCGAGAAAAAGATGAGTTTATGGGTATTGCCGCGCACGATCTCAAAAATCCGCTTGCCGGTATTCTTTCCAGCGCTGAAATTTTACAGCGCTATTATGCGGAAGATGCTACTGCCAAACGTTTTATTGCCATGATTTTGAATGCCAGCGACCAGATGCTGGATATTATTAAAAATTTGCTGGATGTCAATCGTATCGAAAGTGGTTTACTGCGTGTAAATATGAATCCCCTCAGCCTTGCGACCGTACTGCCGATTGTTGAGGATTATCAAACACGTGCCGCCAACAAAGGTATTATCTTGCATACACAAGTCATCAACAAAGAAAGCATACCCACTATCCTTGCCGATGAGCAGGCGTTTTTGCAAATTATGGACAACCTTATTTCTAATGCCGTCAAATACTCTCCTCATTGGAAAAATGTATGGATAAGTATTTTACGTCGGACGGACGAAAATGGTACCACCGTTGGTCGGGTAGAAGTGAAAGACGAAGGACCCGGCTTGAGCGAGGAAGATCAAACAAAACTTTTCGGTAAATTTGCACGCCTAACCCCGCAGCCGACCAGTGGAGAAAATTCGACAGGCTTGGGGTTGTCTATTGTCAAGAAACTCGTGGAACTCCAAGATGGCAGAGTCTGGTGCGAAAGTTCATTGGGCAACGGCGCAACATTCATCGTGGAGTTTCCGGCAGTGGAAAAACAAATCCAAGAATCTTCATAAGAATTGAAAACATGAACAGTTTCGTACTCATTATTGACGATGACCCACGCTTCACGCGCCAGATGCAGTTTGCTCTCAGCAAAGAGGGCTACTCGGTCAATGCAGCAGCCACCGCGAATGAAGCGTTGGCGTTGGTGCGAGAACGCTCATTTGATTGCGTTATTATTGATGTGCAACTGCCCGACGTTTCCGGCATTGCGCTCACCGAGCAGATAAAACTCTTGCGGGCGCAATCGGAAATTATCATTATGACGGCATACGGCACTATCGAAGACGGCGTAAAAGCAATGAAAGCCGGCGCAATGGATTACTCCGTCAAAACGAGTGACTTGGAGCATACGCTTCTGCTGGTGCAGCGTGCGTGCGAGAAATCTGCTCTTTCGCAGCGTGTAGAGCAGCTAGTGCAGCAGTTGGACGCACCACACGCATTTGCAGCGATTATCGGCATGTCGGAGTCCTTACAGCACGCCGTCCGTCTGGCACAAACGATTGCACCGACGGAAGTATCCGTACTCATTCTTGGTGAGACCGGCACGGGAAAAGAACTCTTCGCACGGGCTATTCATGAAGCTGGTTTGCGGAAGCATAGCGACTTTGTGGCAATTAATTGTAGCGCCATTCCCGCCGATTTGTTGGAATCCGAACTCTTCGGCTATCGTAAAGGAGCGTTCACGGGCGCATTTCACGATAAAGTAGGTCTGCTTGCTAAAGCTGGCAGCGGTACGCTTTTTCTGGATGAGATTGGCGATATGCCTCCGGCATTACAAACAAAAATGCTCCGTGTCCTCGAAACCCGCGAGTGTACGCCCTTGGGCGGCACAGAATCTTTTAGCTTCAATGCCCGCGTGATTGCTGCGACCAATGCCGATATTTTCCAAAAGATTTCGCTTGGGAGCTTTCGGAGTGATTTGTATTATCGCTTGGAAGGATTTGTGCTGGAACTGCCCCCCTTGCGCGAGCGAAAAGAAGATATTGACACCTTGGCTCGGTACTTCATCTCCGTCTTCGGCACCAAGTATAAAAAATCTATTCTTCGCGTCCACGACCAATTTCAGCAGCACCTGCACCATTATCCGTGGTACGGGAACGTCCGTGAACTCCGTAATGCTATCGAACGCGCCGTACTTTTATGCACCAATGGTATCTTGACAGCAGATATTCTGACTGCCACGACCCCTCAATTCCGCCATGCGCACGCTTCTCCTCCGCCTACTCCCCCAGTTCACAACGGACAATTTTTTGCTGACGCTCCGCGACAAAATCAGCCACACTCACCGTCACTAGCTGCTCCCATTGAATCCTTACCATCTTTTGCGCAGGCAAGTTCGGACACTGCGCCAGCAGAATTATTCGATGAAAAATCCCGCATCGTCTATGCACTGAAACAAACCCACGGCGAACGTACGAAAGCCGCACAACTCCTTGGTATCAGTCTTGCAACGCTGTACCGAAAGTTAAAAAAATATCATCTGGAGCATTACGGAAAACGATTTGAGGAATAACATCGCCGAAATTTCGCAAGATAATACCCCATTTTTACCGCTTACCCAATTTTTCGACCGCTTACCCAATACTTCTTTCTAGCCTGCTGCTGCTGCAATAATTTTGCAGCATGGAAACCTACATTATCATCATCGAACCATACAATCTGCCGCAAGGGAACGGAATGCTCTACGGAGCATTTGTGCCCGATGTGCTGGGCTGTACCGCGACGGGGAAGAGCCTCAGCGAGGTGCTAGAGCGCATTCGACGTGCTCTTGTTGCTGCCTTTCACACTCTGCAAACGGCAGGACGGCAAATTCCCCAAGCGCACAGCCTCGAAGAACATAAGGAGCTATTTAGATGCTCCGGCAATGCTCTTTTGGGAACAAATAGTATTGTGGCGATGATAGATGTACAGGTTTCATACCGGCGCATTGCTCGTGCAGCATGAGTGATGGCGGTCGTGCATAGAACCCCTCTTGGTTCACATTTTTTTCTCTGATTTTTCTTTCTCTTCAATTTGGTGTGGTGAAATTATGCTTGTTATTCGTACCCCCCGTGTCGGTTTCCGATTTGTGATAAAGTCTGTTGCAAAATTTTTTGCGGCGCTAACTCTAGTGCTGTGTGTGGTTGTTGTTCCACACTTGTCGGCGCAGCCGCAAAACGTCTTGGGCAATCTTCCGCCCTTCACGCCGCGCCCCACCACAACGCCACTCATGAACACCATGAACGTCGGCACACCGTCGGGTTCGCCTGTGAAAGTTCCGTCAAATATTGACATCACCTTCGCACAAAATCTCGCGGCGTGGGTTTTCACGGGCGGTGCAAGCCCGAATGCCCGCGACGCAATGAAAGTCTTTGGTACGACATCGCGCGGATACCGCTCCGGCACGGGCTTTTCGGGTTCGGGTGCGACACTAACCTTCACCACAACAGCAAATTTCGATGTAGGCGAACAGGTATGGGTAACGATAACAAATGCAACAAGCACACTCGGTGCACTCACGCGCCCTTTTGTGATGGGCTTCCGCACAAAAGCAGGTGCGGGTCCGGCGACGTTTGTCCCGGGTCCAACACTATCAGTATCGCCGGGAACAACGCCGCAATCAAGTATCAGCGGTGATTTCAACGGCGACGGATTCCTTGACCTTGCCGTGTTGAATTTCGGAACGGTTGATGTTAGTATTATTTTGAGTACAGGCACCGGAACATTCGCGACAGCGGTGAACTATGCCGTAGCAGGTGGTGTAAAAGGCATCACCGCAGGAGATTTCGACAACGACGGCGACCTTGATCTTTGTGCCGCCAATAGCGGAGGCAATATGCGGCTTCTGCTCAATACAGGTAGCGGAGTATTTGGCGCACCGACAAATATTTCGGCAGGAAGCGCTTTGCAAGCCATTACCTGCGCTGATGTGAACGGCGACGGTTATCTTGACCTTGTCGGAGCAGATAATGCCAGTGTCCGTGTTGTCATAAACAACGCCGGTTCGTCTGCCGTAATATTCCCCAATGTGGCGGCACCGTCGTACGCAACAGGAAACACTCCTTTGGGTGTAATCTGTGGCGACTTCGACGGCGACGGCGACATTGATATTGCCACAGCAAACAGTGGCGCAAATAATGTATCTATCTTGTTAAACAACGGTACAGGTGTGTTTGCTACGGCGGTGAATTATGCGGTCGGAACAAGCCCGCGCGGTATTACCTGCGGCGATTTGAACAACGACGGACTCCTCGACCTTG
>JANYDO010000522.1 GCA_025363605.1 Candidatus Kapaibacterium sp. | reverse complement strand
GCATAGGCGGTATTCTATCCCATCCCGAAAAATCTTTGCGTAATTGATATGTTGTCGTATCAAGTACAAGCAGCGCTTCCGATCCCGTGGAAAGCAAATTAAATTTTATATCCAATCGCTCAGGTACAGTTGGAAGTGCTTGCCAAGTGCGCCCTGTATCGGTCGAGTGAAGAATATATCGATCTGCAACCGATACCGCCACTGCGAGAATATGACCATTCAGAGGGCGGGCAATATTCAAAATATACTTATTCTCTAATGCCTTATCAACGACGTGCTGCCATGTTACACCATTATCAGTCGAACGATATAAAAGCCGATTATTACTAATCGCTAACCAGACTGAATCTTGCGCTAATACCGCATTGACACTATACATTGGGAAGTTTGAGGCTATTTTTTGCCACGATATGCCATTGTTATCCGAACGATAAAGCGCTAAAATATCAGCTTTTTTACTTGCTGCGAAAGTGTAAAGAGGTTGTCTCTCTGAACTATTTGCGGTGTGCCGTGTGGTAAAGATAGAGAGAGTACTTTCATTATTCGGAGCGTTAATTCGCGTCCATGATTCACCTTCGTCAGTAGAAATATATGGCAAAGAATAACCATCGTCGCCTGCTATCAGAGCATTCCCAACACGTTGTATATTTTCAATTCGCGTCGGCAGCCCATGCCCCGCATACTCCAAAGCATCCGCCGTAGTCCGAATAACAGGCTTTTCCCGCACAATACCAATGACATCCAAGCGAACATTTGCTTCTGTCTCGCCCACAAAATGCCGAAGACCGCTTTGCACAAGCAGTGGTGCGCTGTTGTCCAAACGCACATACACGGTTGTGTCCACATTTCCTTGCGCCGACCGCTCAAGTATCATGCTTTTCCGCCATTGCCCGTGAAGCGTAGGGCATACCTCAACACCAAGAGGTGCCAAGACGGTGACAGAGGCAGCGAGATTTTTTCCCGTCAAGCGATACTGCACGGTTGCAGCAGTTTCGCCCCGATTGACGATGCTCAAATCTAAGCGCGTGCTATTGACTGTAAGCGGCGTAGTAGTCGGTATCTGAGCGCAGACAGCAACACAGGAGAGTACAATGACGACGCACGTACATAATAAGCGGTATAGCATAATTTCGATAATTGGATTCGGAACATTCAGGTTTCGGATTGGGCATAAAAGAAACTGTCGGGACGTTGAGGCATGATGAAGCGGCTGCCATTCGTGCAGCCGCTTAACGAGACAAAATACTTGATGCATTAGCGAAACATTACGCAATATTATGAAAAACATTCTGCACATCTTCATCTTCTTCGAGGCGGTCAATGAGCTTGCCGACTTCGTCCATTTGCTCTTCGCTGAGAGTGGTGGTTGTGTTGGCAAGGCGCTGTAACTCGGCGCTTTTCACATCCAAGCCCTTTTCTTCCAGCATCCGCTGCATCTTGGCAAAGCCCTCGAACTCAGTATAAGCAATGATGATATTATCTTCTTCATCCACTTCCACGTCGTCCGCGCCCAAGTCAATCAGTTCCAATTCCAGTTCGTCCAACGGCTTTCCGCCCGGAGCAATTTTGAACACGCCTTTACGCTGAAACATGAACTCCAATGCGCCCGCTGTCGAGAGCGAACCGCCAAATTTATTGAAATAGCTGCGGACGTTTGCTACCGTGCGCGTGGTGTTGTCGGTAGCCGTTTCGACGACAAGCGCCACTCCGTGAGGTCCGTAGCCCTCATAGACTACTTCCTGCAAGTCCAGTGCTTCTTTGCCGGAGGCGCGTTTGATAGCGGCTTCTACGCGGTCTTTGGGCATGGCGCTAGATTTGGCATTTTGCATAGCAGCCCGAAGGCGCGGGTTAGAATCGGGATTCGGGCCTCCGGCTTTGACGGCAATCGCAATTTCCTTACCGATGCGCGTGAAGGTCTTTGCCATTTTGTCGAACCGAGCAAACATCTTGTGTTTGCGCTTTTCAAAAATACGACCCATGATGATGTTGGGGTAAAATGTGAAACAAGTATGGAAAAAATTTCTTGTAAGAAGGGCAAAAATACGGAATCTGCGGGGAATGAACAGGGAATTTTTTGTACGATGCAGAACGATAGTTGTTGTTATTAATGTGCCGGAAGCGTGATGGTGAAGGTCGTACCCTCTTCCTCACGGCTTTCTACCGCAATACTTCCGCCGTGCTGCTCGATAATTTTTTTCGTAATGCTCAAGCCCAAACCGCTATTACCGACACTTTTGGTCGTAAAGAAGGGCTCAAAAACTCGTGTCTGTGTCTCAGCGCTTATACCCTCGCCATTATCGGTAATGCGCAATGTGATAGTGCCATTTCGCACAGGGTCTGCAATAATGACAACCCGTGTCGCGCCTGCTTGCGCCGCATTCACAAGCAGATTGAGCATTGCTTGATTCAATTCCGCCCACGAGCCTTCTATGCGCCAGTCGAGCGGTATGCTTTCTTCTACTTCCACATCTTTGAATTGGTATTGGAACATCGTTACGGTCGTGTGTATCTCGCCCGCAATGCTACTTTTCGTCATTCCATCGTGCTGATGCTTGGTGAAACCTTGCAGCGCCAGCACAATGTTTTTGATACGTTCCGAACCATTCAGCGCCACCAAAAGAATCTCTTGGGCGCGGGCAATCATTGTGACAAAGCTCGTGGCTTCCTGCGTCGTGCGGTCACTCTCGTCCAGCATGGAAAGAAAACGTTCCTGCAAACCGCTCAAGCGCTGCTCCACAAGCTCCAATGCCGAAAAAACGGACGAATTGGGATTATTGATTTCGTGCATGACACCCGCCGTCAACATTCCTGCTGCGTTCAGACGCTCGCTCTGCACAAGCTGCGCTTGCGTGTCCTTCAGTTCCGAAACGGTGTGGTCAAGCTCGATATTAGTCTCGTGCAAACGCGAGTTCGTTATTTCAATCTCTTTCGCTTGCTCGTTCAGAATTTCCAGTTGCCGACCAACTTCTACATTAGCATCTTGCAAAAGATGGGTACGCTCGTCCACAAGCTGCTCCAGTTCTGCACTACGGCGCTCTATAGAGCGAACACGCCATTTGTACGCACTCCAGAGCGCACCAAGCCCACTACCGCTCACCAGTGCCAGAAACCACCACGTACGCCACCACGGCGGCGAAACAACGACTCGCAATTTGACAATATTCCCAAAAACGCCGTCACTATTCGTTGCCTGCACACAAAAAGTATATGTTCCCGCCGGAAGACTCGTGTATTTTGCTTCGCGGAGCGAACTCACATACAACCAATCGGTATCGAATCCTTCGAGCTTATAGGCGTAGTGCGCCGTTGCCGCATCGCCCGCAAAATCAAGCGCGGCATAGTGAAAACTAATAACTTTATCCTCGTACCCAAGCTCAAGCGCGTCGTGAAGCTCCGGCGCACCATGTTCCGAAGCCAGTTCTGCAAGCGATTTTTCCAACGCCGCCGGTACGCCGAATTTATACAGTTCCGTCAGCACGACTACCGGCGGACGCATATTCGGCACAATACTATCGGGGTGAAATGCCGTCAGACCACTTGCTGAACCGAACCATAACATTCCGTCGCGTGTACTGAGGGCAGCGCGGTCGAGAAACTCCACATCAGCAAGCCCGTCGTTGATAGTGTAGGTGCGGGAATAACCTCTATCCCACTTCCGACACAAGCCACGAGGCGTACTTATCCACAAATTAAACTTATTGTCGTGAATTGTTGCCGAAATATGATCGTCCGGCAAAACAAGAAGTGAGCCTGTGGGAGTAGCAGTAACGTGTGCCGTAAAGTGTACTTCTACCCTCTTTGTCGAAAGATTAACAGCGTACAGACCGCTTTGTGTTCCCACCCAAAAGGCTGAACCGTCATACAACGACGTAACTGCCGATGTCAGCAATGCGCCCGTATCATTAGCGGGATCAGTATCCGCCACCACGTGCTGAAACTCCTTGCTTTCGGGAATATAACAATCAAGCCCGCGCTCGTGTCCGACCCACACTTGCCCGTGGTCGTCTTCGTACAAAGCAGTAATAGAATTATTTTTCAAACTTTTCGCATCATTTGGCTTATTGACAAAGCGATCTATCTTCGTGACGTTGCCTTCCTTTGGGCTATCGAAGACGCTCAGACCAAATTTTGTTCCGACCCAGATACGCCCCGAACGGTCTTCCAGAAGCGCCGTTACGGGAATATTTTGTCCCGGAAGAGCCTGAAAGTGCGTGAAATTTTGTCCCGCGCCGTCCCACCTATCCAGTCCGTAGCCCCCAACCCACATCCGTCCTTGCTTGTCTTGCAGAAAAGCCGTAATGCTCGTCTCCCCGCCTGCACCGCTCAAGGAAGCAGGATTTGTCGGGTCTTGGCGGAAATGCGTTATTGTTCCGCTTTTACGGTCATAGCGGCTTGCACCCGCACCATTGCGATAGCCAATCCACACTGCACCGTCCTGAGCCTCATACAACGCCGAGACGCTTGGCGAGAGCAGTGATATTGCAGTAGTCGCTGCGCCGTCGTCCGGAGTGACACTATAATGACGAAACACCGCCGCATGACGCTGTACAAAGCTCTCCACTCCTACATTCAACCGCGCAAAAAATGGCGTATCGCTGAATCTATCCACGACGACCGCTACAATCGGAGCCTTGATGCGCGATGGCGTTTGCGCGTCAGCAAGCACGAGACGGGCACTTGCATTATCGGGCAAAAATGCAATAACGCCATTGCCCATACCCCACCAAAGCGTACCCTGAGCGTCTGTTGTCATGCGGTGTCGCTGGATTTTGCTTTCGAGCAGAACGGCAGGTATGCTCGCCTGTCCCGCCACCATTGTCGTCGTCATTAGCCCATTGGCAATATCACTAACACTCACGAAACTAAGTGTATTAGCCACCGTTCCGGCTTGCACCAATGCCGCCCAGAGCCGATGTTGGCTGTCGGTGTGCAAAGCCAGAACGCCGCCTTTTGTTGCGAACCATTCTACCGTTCCCTTGTTTATGTCTGTGATACGACCCAAGCCACCATCTGTGCCTATCCACAGCGTACCGTTTGCTTCACCGATGCTCTGGACATGAGAACGTGGTGCTTTAGCAAATGCGCCAGCAAATGTGCTATTAGCAAGAGTATCGGTCAGAAATGCCGTCCACGCTGATGTGGGGCGGTCGTAACGATACAATCCATTAGCAGTGCCGAGCCAGAGTCGTTGTTTGGAATCCTCGAATATATCACAGATATATGCTGAACGCAAGCCATTCTGCGACTCTTCAAAGTTGCGGACGGCAGCGGTTTCGGGATTAAACTCACAAAGCGCTCGCGTTTTCGTACCCGTAGCCCTGAGTGTCAGCCATAATATCCCGCGTGAATCCTCGAAAATATCGGCAATAGATTGTCCACGCAAAAAGGTGGTAAACTTCGCGCTAGCACGATTGAACAGCGCCAACCCTGATTTAGTAGCAACCCAGAGCCTTCCGCGTTTGTCAGCGTGTACGTGCGTGATGGAATTGTCAGGCAATGTCGTTGTATCGCCCTGAGTGGCGCTCATAACGGTCATCGTTACGCCGTCATAGCAATTCAATCCATTTTGTGTGCCGAACCAGAGAAAACCATACACATCCTGCACTGCAGAAGTTAGCGCACGTGAGGACAATCCCTGTTCCATGCCGATACGCTGCAAGCGCATATCCCGCGAGCGCTCCGGTAAAAGAACGGGGAAAACGGTGCTTAATCCTTGTGCGGATGCACGGCTGGAAAGGAGCATTGCGCCAGACGACGGGAATATCGTCACTACAACCAGAAGAAACCACTTCTTAGCAAAACACCTTTTTACAAAATACCATAGAGACATCACAATATCGAAGAAGAATGAGAGAAATCGGGACCACGATAATAACGCCTGAAAACAAAGGCAATCAAGAGATACCAACGCTCAATTTGGCGGTAAATTCGGATTGGAATTACGCTCCCGTTGAGAAATGGGCAAGTAATACCACGCAGTATTTGCAAGCGATGGTGGGAAATGCCAATCATTGAAACGTCGTTGGTCAAGAATTCGCAAGCCCGTTGCAAAAAGCTGTTTTTGACGCTCAAGGCGAATAGAATCAAGATTTGTGGTGCTTCGTAGCGCCAGTGCAGCAATGCCCGGCACACGGCGCACGGCAGCACGAACACGATTAACCTCCACGAGCGCAGCCGCAGCATCATTATCCAGCACTAGCATCTCTGCTATCATAAGCGAGGTTTCCTCCCATGTGATAAGGTCTATCGGCGAGACATCAGCGTCGTATTTTGCCTGAACATAATAGGGTATGATGCGGTTTGCGACGGGAGCATTCCCAACGGATAACGGAATACGCCCTGCTTCAGCAGGTTCGGCTTTTACGTAATCATGGAAACGGTCAGCGGGAATAATTTGATGATTCAAGCCGGCATTGTCAGACCAGACGTTCTGCGTGGTCGGCGGGTAGAGAAGAGACATGGGCGCATCTCCTTCGCGCAAGCCAAGCCGTGCAGAGGTCAAACACTCCTTTTTACGCCCTTCCAGAAGATGGATACGTGCTATGAAAGAATTCACCAATCGTCGCTCATAGTCGGTGCGAACAGAGAGCAAAGCACGATTGAAATTAGCCAGAGCGCTATCGTGCATCTGAGATGAAGGAATAAAGGGACCGCCCAGAAGCACTCCTCCACCTTGACGGGGAGAAATCCCCCAAAATGCCGCGTAATGGTGCTGCACCAACGCAATGTGAAAATACCCCACAAACAAGCATTTGAGACGATTACTGTCTTGAGAAAAACGAATTTTCGGTACACGGTCAAGAAGGTCTTGCGCATGGAAACGGACAGAACTCAGATACCCCCATTCACGGTCAGTGCGCTCCAAAAGAGGTGTGCCATTGTCAAATTCCCTAAAAATGGGAAGCACATTATTTTGAGAAATACCTTCGACCGTTCTGAACTCATCCGAAAGAGTAGATAAATACATTGAGGCAAATCGCCAATACTGCCCCAGATACCCAGAAATGCCGGCAAACAGTATCGGTAACTGTGCTTCGTCATTCAGGTCGGTATCATTGATAGTGTTAATGGGCTTCTGTACGCCTTGCACAAAGTCTTGACATGACCAAACGGACAATGCCACAAGAAAGCCACAAAGGGCTTTGACAGTATGGAGGAGGAAAATGCGGTCAACCATAATTTTCACGGCGATTAGTCTTAAAATCCGATATTAAGAGTAAACTGCACTACGCGAGGCTGCACCAGTACCCAACGGTCGGTAGATTGTGCCTGTGCCTCTGATGGAATGTTACCCGGAGAATTATATTCGGTATCAATACCGGAATAATTTGTCCAGAGAGCCACATTGCGCACGGAAATTCCGATTGCCAATTCTCGTAACGTAGTGGAGAATCCCGGAATCAGCGAAGCCAGTGTGGGACGCATATTCCAGCGTAACGATACTTCTCGGAGCCGCACCCAATCCGCTCGTTCCAGATAGTTCGCCACGACTCCGCGCCGAGGATCGAGATGCATAAACTCTTCTGCTGCACTACGATACTCCGGCGATGTAGGTGACAGTACCGCAACGCCACTGGCTGCCGGCACTTCTAAACCGATGTCTGCCGCCTGCCCTTTTGCCAGACCAAGAGCAGTCAAGAGTTGATTAAATCGCTTATTGTTGCCTACAAGCGTATTTTCTTGACGCGTCAGATTGAGCATACTTTTGCCTAGGCCGCCATCAATCATAGCATACAACGTACAATCATGCAGAAAACGAAAGGTAGCAGCGAGTGAACCGGTATAAAGCGGAACAGTAGAGCCGAGTGCCGTTCGCACGGTGTCGAGCGTAGGTCCCTTTTGCCAATCATAATAGCCATTTGCCAAAAAATTAGGACGGAGCGGTACAAAATCCATAAAAACGCCGCGACGAAAACCCGGCAAGATATAATTTGTATTGAGAGGATTACCAAAGGGAATAAAAGAGTTTTTTCCAATGTTTAAGACTCTATTGTCGGCATAATTAAAAATTGCCGAAAGTTGCAAATCCTCATCGGCAGTACTAACAATGTGAGCATAAATTTGGCTTTCAAACCCCCAACCATTGATACCACCTATATTTTGAGGTACTTGACCAAGTCCCACCGATGAAGGTGTTTGCACATCCACAATAGCGTCACGCGAGTTTTGGATATAGTAGGTAAATTCTCCACCCACAACGTTACTCACTTCTATATCCATCCCAATTTCAACTTCTTGGATACGTTCCGGTCGGATAGCACTATTGCCGGCATTATCCAGATATAATTGATTGATGACAGGACCGGTTAAACTCGACCCACCGCCGTAATAGAGCTTCCACGTGCGTGAAGATTGTGTGAGTGTGGGTAAACGCCCCGATTCAGCGTAGGCAGCCCGTAACTTGAGAAGGTTGATTGCATCGGGTAGCAAACCGGTCTTGTCGAGCCGCACGGAAGCACTTGCTTGGGGATAGAGAATAGAAGGTACTTCTGAGCCAAGCGTGGAAGCAAAGTCATTACGAACACCAAAAGAAAGAAAATAGGTTTGCAGATAGTTTGTTTCAAAACGCCCAAAAATGCCCGCCTCACGAAAACTGCTCACCGTCTCGGCAGGTACAGCACCCTGCCCCGATTGAACAGTTTGCACAAGCGGCGTGAGAAAATTCGATGAGTTTGCTATATCGAGACCAAAATGATTATCAAAGGCTTGAGCGCCGACGATAGCATTGATTGTCCATCCCTCCATAATTTCACGAGAATACGCAGCATTCAGGTCGAGATTAAAACGCCGAGCATAACTGCTTCGTATAGAACGCGCACCTCCGGCAAGAAAAGGAGACGTTCCGGAAGGAACATATGTGAGAAAACGACTTCGATTATTTTCTGTCCCGACAAGCATTCTCAATCGTAATCCCTCAAGAAAGACCGGGGTATAGAGAAGCTCAGCAGAACCAATAAATTGGTCTATATTGAACGTGTTGTCTATAGAGGCAATAGCAAGACTGTCTGCGGTAGAAAATTGTTTGTTAGCAAAGGGGTTCGCTGTCAGTGTATTCCGAATCCAACTGTAATACTGCCCACCTCCATCTGCGGTAAAAGCTGCGTCGGTATTATTATAGATAATTGCGCTACTTATTTTTGCCGTGAGTCCTTTGGCTGCAATAATATCAAGATTCACACGCCCCGATATACGCTCCATGGCGTTCTTAGGTAATATCCCTTGCTCCTTACGGTATTCCATCGAAGCATAATAATTCACCACTCCCACATTACCACTCAAACTTACATCATGCTGCTGAAGCGGACCATGCCGAAAAACTCGGTTGACCGATGGAGATGTAAGCGCAATATCTTCGGTATAAAGACGGCTTGGTTCCTGCCATCCGGCAGAGTATTGATACCGAAATATAGGATCTGACGATAAAGTACTCGCACCACTGAGTAAACCTCGGACATTTTGTCCACGCTTGGTGGTAATAAGAACAATACCATTTTGTCCCGACGTGCCATAGAGACACGATGACGTGGGTCCCTTGAGTACCTCTATTGTTGCAATGTCCTCAGGGCTAATGTTAATCAGCGGCGAAATTTCATCAACCTCGAATACTTTATAGTAATCCACCGAGAGCAGCCGTGTTCCGTCAAGAAAAATCATTGGCTGCCCCCCCAGAAGTCCTGCACTGGAGCGCACAGTAATTCTCACTCCCGTTCCTACCGCTCCGCTGGAAGGAGCAATGTTTACTCCCGAAACCTTCCCCAATAGCATCTGTGCGGGATCACTAAATTTCATATTCTCGGCAAGTGTCACAGCATCCACACGCCCGATGGCAGTCTCTGCCACACTCTTCTGCATCCGCGAAGCCACACCTGTTACCACGACGGCATCCATGCCCTGAATATCCTGCACCATTGGTATTTCGAGCGTTAAACTTTGGTCGGTACTGACCGTTACTACCTTGACGACATTTTTATAGCCAATGGAACGCACAGTCAGCACATAATCGCCCGCGCGTACATTTTTTAGTTCAAAGGTACCATTTTTGAGTGCGACAGCTCCTGTGCGCTGGGCTTGAGTATCGTTGCCCGTCAGAACAGGCATAGTCAGACGCATATCTTCAAACGCATAGACGTACTCAGATGAACGCACCGACCCGCGCGGCGAGAGCATAATACTTGCACCTATCAATCCTTCACCTGTCTGCTTATCCGCCACCCTTCCCTGTACAGTAGCAATTTGGGCAAACGCTGCCCCACCTGTCACAAGAAGCAGGAGCAAAACACAATGCGCTAAAAGTGGCATCCGTACAATATACTTCGGACAGTTCATAAATAACGTTATCTTGAGTCCGCGTGTGATAAAGAATCCATCAGTCAAAAGTGGATGAGCCGATATTCACCTCAAAAAACGGGAAATTGCAGAATAAACACTGCACCGACCGCTGTATTACTCTCGCACCAAACCCGTCCATTCATCTTCTCGACTAATTTTTTCACGGTGGACAATCCCAAACCGGTGGACTTCTCACCACCCGTAGGGCGCGACGGGAGTTTAGAGAAACGTTGGAATAATTTTGTGCGATCTTCTTCGCTGATACCGGGGCCTTGGTCGTGTATGCTCACAAAGGCATTCCCATTACTTGCAGAAACTTTTACTAACACCGTCGTTCCTTGGGGCGAATACTTTACCGCATTCGAGAAGAGATTATCAATAATTTGATAAAACCACACTTCATCCACACTGATAGTAGGGTTAGCTTCTGCTTGATACTCAATGGTAATATTTTTTGCTTGAGCCTTAGGAATGAAATCTTTGAGTAGCATACCCACTGTTTGCGCTACTTCCATACTCACAAAATTGAGCGGTAATTTCCCTTCTTCGAGTGCATGAGCGTCCAGAAGATTTTTAATAAGTTTATTCATCCGCTCCGTGCTGGCAGTAATCTGCTTGCCAAGTTCTTCATACCGCTCCTCGGTAAGCCCCATAGCTACACCATTGGTAATAATTTCAGCCGTTATCTGGATACTGGATAATGGGCTTCGCAAGTCGTGCGCTACAAGCGAAAGAATCTCTGTCTTTTCATTGTTGATATATTCCAGACGCTCCAAAGCCTGCATAAGGGCAGTTTTTTCTTCCGAAAGATAATAGTGCTGAAAGCAAACACGAATAATTTCCAACAAATCGGCATTGCGCCAAGGTTTGGTAAGAAAACGATAGACATTGCCCTGATTAATGCTATCGGTCAAATCTTGCACGTCGGTATAACCTGTCAATACAACCCGAACAGTATGCGGCATTAAGGAAATCGTTTGCGCAAAAAACTCCGTCCCCGACATCCCCGGCATACGCTGGTCAGCAAGAATCACCTGTGGAATAAAACCGCTTTGTATGATTGCCAATGCCTGAGCGCCTGATTCGGCAGTTCGGACAGTATAGAGTGGAGAAAAGAGTTCATGAAGAGTAAGCAGAATATCACGCTCATCGTCCACAATAAGCAGACGATACTCTTCCTTGGCAGATAAAGATATTGTGGAACTATCCGATAGGACAGGTTTGATACGGAGCATGGAAAATCAGTATTAGTACGATAAAAACACTGACAAATTCCTACGTCCTCACCTTGAAGAGAGGTGAAAGTGAAGAGTATGATTTTATACGGCGATTGCTGAAATTTTTAGCTGAGTAGAGGCAAAACAACATACAAAAAAAACGCTAAAGAATCTTCATAATTCAAGAATACTTTGTTATTACAACCAGGTCATAACAACTATTACCGAGAAAAATCACCATACATGAGCCAAGAAAAATAGACCACCAAAATAGCACCGCAAAGCATCATCGCAACTCCTACCAACCCATAGAACATAATGCGCCAGTCTCGGTTGTAACCGGAAAAGGGATTATGGGTAAAAATGTATTTCACCACATACATCAGCCCACCTTCCTCAAAAAAGTCTTCCGGCGAAAGCACTCGCCCCGATAAAGCACCAGAGCGAAGCACAGCCAATACCCCCACGACAAGCAGAACCATTGCAGTAATAAGCATACTGTTTTTCCTCCTTCAGAATCAATCGTGAACATCATTAAACACACAAATTCTTGCAGACAGAAACACTCACGCCTCATACGCCAAGTTCGGCGCAAGCCAGCGCTCTGCCTCTTCCACACTCATTCCCTTGCGACGGGCGTAGTCTTCCACTTGGTCGCGCTGAATTTTGCCAAGCGGGAAATATTTCGCACCCGGATGCGCAAAATACCAGCCCGACACCGATGCCGCCGGAAACATCGCATAACTTTCGGTCAAAATGACGCTTGTATGCGCTTCCGCATCAAGTAGGTCGAACAGTTTTCGCTTTTCCGTGTGCTCAGGGCAAGCAGGATAGCCCGGAGCGGGGCGGATACCATCATATTGTTCTTTAATCAATAAATCGTTTTCCAAGTGTTCCTCGGCAGCATAGCCCCAGATTTCCTTGCGGACACGCTCGTGAAGCCATTCTGCAGCAGCTTCCGCCAGACGGTCAGCAATAGCTTTGACCATAATAGACGAATAGTCATCGTGGTCTTTCTCGTAACGGGCGCAGAGTTCATCCGTACCAATGCCTGCCGTCACCACAAATGCACCGACATAATCCGGCAAACCTGTTTCTTTTGGTGCAATAAAGTCCGCGAGACACAAGTTCGGCTGCCCACTTGCTTTCTGACTTTGCTGGCGGAGAAAATTGAGCGTGACGTTTGATAGAGTGCGGCTTTCGTCAGTATAAAGTTCTACATCGTCATCGTTGACCGTATTAGCGGGAAAAATCCCACAGATTGCTTTAGCACGAAGCGACTTTTCAGCAATGATGCCGTCCAGCAATACATTAGCATCATCAAAAATTTTCCGCGCTTCTTTGCCAACAACATGGTCGTCAAAAATAGCCGGATATTTACCGCGTAATTCCCACGAAAGGAAAAACGGTGTCCAATCAATGTAAGTGCGAAGGGTTTCGAGAGAAACATCATTGAAAATAGTAATGCCAAGTGTGCGGGGTGTAACGATACTCATATTAAACGTTAAACGTAATGGTGATTGTTTTTTGTTGAAGAATCAACATTCATGCGGACTGTAAGGGATTGAATTATTTCAAAAGCAAAAGCGCGAAGGTAAATTCGGGTAGAACATCTTCGCCCGAAAGCACCGCATCGAAGCCGTTTATGACTTCCATGTCAGCATTGGTGCGATAGATAAACGTTTTTTCATCCTGTGGGTCTATAAGCCACGCCATACGGCAGCCGTTCTGCATCCATTCCTGCATCTTGTCTTGAAGCGATTGCAATCGGTCGCTCTCTGACCGAAGTTCTACCACAAAATCCGGCGCAAGCGGCACAAAGCCCGACTGTTCTTTACTTGTCAGTGCTTGCCAGCGTTCATTGCTTATCCATGCTGCGTCGGGCGAGCGGACGGCTCCGCTTGGCAAATGAAAGCCCGTAGAAGAATCGAAGCTGCGACCTTGCCGATTGCGCTTATTCCAGTCACGAATTTCAGCTGTCAATTCGACATTGCGCCAGCCACTATTGCCACCTGTAAGAGCCATAACAATAAGTTCTCCTTTTGCATTGCGCTCGAACTTCAGATTGCGATTCGCGGCGCAGAGTTTGAGCAACTGCTCATCGGTCAGTACGCCCCACGGCGAGACATCTAATAAGACGGTTTCCATAGCATTTCCTTGATGATACAGCAGTATTCCGTTTCCATGCAATTTAACGCAAAAAAAATTGCCGTCCACACGCAAAGTGAACGGCAAGAGTAAAAAGCCTGATGTAATCTTGCTTCCAGATAATTTTTAGATGCCAAACGTCCGCAAATTATAGGTAACGGTCAATAAGGCATAGCGGCGAAGAACTGCCGTTTGCGAGGTTTCGATGTATGAACCGGTAACACTTTGCGAAATAGCGGTATTTTTATTCAGCGCGTCGAAAACCGAGAGCTTGAATTCGAGTTTATCGTCCAAAAAGCGCTTCCCTAAGCCCACCGACAGAAGCGGAACAGATTGATTAAAGCCGCTTGCCAAGCCATTATTGGAGATGTACGTAAAATCACTTGTCAGCAAAAATCCTTCCCAGAACACCCAGTTCAAACGAGCATAGATATTATGCACGAAGTAGGTGTTATCAAGCGAGGACTGGAGCGAGTTACGAGCAATCGTAATGGCGCTACGCCCCGATACCGTAAAGTCCAGATTCTCACTGATATTGCTACTCAGCGTCAGCGACGGCGTAATACCGTAGTTGTCCACGTCGTTACGCTTGTCGTTAATAAGACTAATATCGCGGGTGTAGGTGAAGCCCGCTCCCAGATTGATGTTCAGCTTGGCTCCTTGCCAAACTTCCCACGGGAAGCTGTATGTCCCGAAGGCGCGTGCATTCCAGTAACCATTGACGTTTGTCGGGCGCGTGAGCTGACCGCCCGAACCCAAGCGTACTTCCGGCAAAATCAAGGTATCGCGCGAGGCAATCGTCGTATTATTGACAATTTTATCATTTGTGAAGCCGATATTGACGGCGAAGAACATCGAATTGGCGGTCGCAACATCGAACACCGCGTAATTTGCCATGAAATTGTGCGAGTATTCCTGTATCAAGTTCGGATTACCGATGGACAAGCGGAGCGGGTCGGAATTATTTAGTACATTTTGAAGTTGGGTGATGCTCGGCGCGTTCGTAGAAGTCCGATAATTAAAGCGAAAATTTCCTGTTTTACCAAAGCGCATAGTAAAGTTCGCCGATGGCAAGATATTCATGAAACTATTCGAGGCAGTAAACTCGCTGGGATATTGCTGCGCAACACCAAGAAACGCTGCTTGATAATCCACGCCTACCGAAAAATTCGCTGCCGTTGCAAAAGCATAGCGATAGCTCACACCCGGACGATGCGTGATATATGAGCTTGTAAATTTATTAGAAAGTCCCACATTGCGTGTGGAATACTCGCTTGTCGAGGTACTATAATCGTAAACACTACGGTCAGACTCAGAAGCAGACCAATTCACATTGTATGAGGCTTGCAGACTACCTTTATCGCCCAAGGGCTCAGTATAAGAAACATTGCCGCCTAACGACATCGAATTACCGAGAATCGGTGTCCTTTGACGAACGGTATTAAAGAGCAGTTGCCCAACAATACTTGTGTCTATCACACCATTCGTAGAATTATTCACTTGTGAGCCGTCGTTGTGATTATAGCTTGGTGAAATGTTGATAGAGAGCGTGCGCCCTTCGGTCGGGAATTTATGCCGCCAGAGCAGGTCACCACCTAAGGAGTAACCGAAATTCTTGGATGTGTTATCTGCTTCAGTTGTGTTCAATAAGCTCTTCGCGCCCAGCGTTTCGACGAAGGTTGCACGGTCGGTAGTAGTCAAGCGGTTATTTGTCTGAAGAGTAAGACGCGGCGTAAAAATGAGGGAGTTCGAGGAATCAAGCGTTGCCTCGATACGCATATTGATACGGTGGTTCATGTTCTGCGTACCGCTTTGCGTAGCTTGAGTGCTGGTCTGAGGCGGTACTCCCGCAAGGAAGTATTGGCGCTGAAGTGCTTGCTGCGCGGCATTATCAGTAAAATTCACAAAATAACTTCCCGTAGCGCTTACTTGCTTGCTCCACGAATCGGAATAGTTCAATCCCAAACCGTGCGATTGCGTAATACCGTCGCTTTGCGGCACAAGAAAATCGCCCGGATTACCGCCACCGCCACCTCCGCCGCCACGAAACATCTGTGCACCGGCACCGGAGCGCATTGCGGCAGCAGCAGCCGGACTGCCCATCATCCGCGACATATTGTTATTGCCGCCGCCAAGCAAACCCAGAATGTCCTGAATGGAAAAATTTTGCTGATTGATATTATTCGACATTCCCAGAAGCGAGATTCTACGGTCGCCGTTGAAGAAATTAACGTTTCCGCCGACGGTATAGCGACTCTCGAAAGCATCCGTATTAGAGCCGTATCCGGCATAGAGCTTGCCAAACTGCCCGTTGCGCTTATTGGGATTGGTGATAATGTTCAGCGTTTTGGTGCGATCGCCGTCATCGAAACGTGTGAAAGCCGCTTGGTCGCTCATCTGGTCAATTACTTGCACTTTGTCAATAATTTCAGCAGGAAGATTGCGCAATGCCGCCGTCGGGTCGTCACCGAAAAAGGGTTTGCCGTCCACCAACACACGACGCACGTTTTCGCCTTGCGTCTTGACTGTGCCATTTGCATCCACTTCCACGCCGGGCATTTTGCGAATAATATCCTCAGCCGCCGCGTTCCTATCGGTCTTGAATGCTTTTGCATTAAATTCTGTCGTGTCGCCGCGTACCTCCGCACGAAGAGCGGTCGTCGAAACCTCTACTTCGCCAGTCTTAACGGCATTGGAAGTCATGCGCTGCGGTGGCAAGCGAAGCGTATCCATTTTGCCGATGAGAGCGCTCGGAACAGTTATTTTGCTATACTTTGGCGAGAAACCTACGGATTGGAGCAAGAGAAGATGCTGCCCCGCCGGAACACCACGCAAGGTAAAAACACCGTTTTTATCGGCAATCGTACCGGTAATGATGCTGCTATCCGCCCGCAAAAGCTGTACCCGTGCGCCTGTGACGGCAGCGCGTGTTTCGCTGTCAACGATGGTGGAAGAGACAAATATCGTTCCATCGGGAGCGCCCGATTGAGCAAAAACTAGATGCGGAAGAAAAAATGCAAGCCCGAGCAGAAAAGTGCTTCGGAGGGCGACAAACAGAAGGCGAGATTTCATCGTAGTTGGAGAAGTATGTGGTGAAAAAGAAAATATCTAAGTAAGTATCGTACTACGACAAAATTACGGCGAAGTTCTGTGGGAAGTTGTTAAATAATTGTGAAGAAATACGAGGTTCTTCCGACCATTGCATGAACTACCAAGGTGTAAGAAGTGTACACCGTGATACTTGCACAGCAAACAGAAAAGCACTATTTTGCATCTGTCTCTATGACGCTCTATAACAACAATGTGGTGTCCAAATATCCTCTCTCAATATTTGATTATCGCACAACCGAATGAATAAAATAAAACTTCTCAAATCCCCTTTGTACGGAATCAGGGCTGCAGGTGATTATAGCGAACTCCTCCATGAGCGGGACGGTATTCACTCCACGTATCTAATCAAAATTAGTATTCGCCAATGGAGTGCAGAATTCTATCATAAGATGTATTGCCGTATTCATCGCTCACATCTGGTCAATGTCGATCGGGTTATTGCATTTGAAACAGACGCAGACGGGCATGGTGGCTATGCGGTGCTAAACAATGGCCGCCGCTTCAAGGTTCACGGAGCTAAGCATTTGGACAGTGATACTTGGAACACAGACAAGAGTGTCTGTGCCACCGAAACCAGTTTCCATGCCGTAGCACAGACACTCTTGTCTGTGCAGATAGTTCAAGATAATTTCGCTCAGTACCTTATCAAGCGTA
>JANYDO010000510.1 GCA_025363605.1 Candidatus Kapaibacterium sp. | reverse complement strand
ATTCATGCCGACTGGTTTGAAAATCCGCTCGATAACATTTTCCGAATATGGCTTGCCCGTGAGTGCTTCAATTATTGCTCCAAGCACAACAAATCCCGAATTGGAATAGCGCTGCTCCGACCCCGGCTTAAACATCAGAGGTTTTGTGCGAATAACCTGCACGAGTTGACTTACGGTAGTGTCACGCTCCGGCTTAAAATTTGGCTCCATCAGATAATCACCCATGCCAGAACGCATTGTCAGTAAATGTTCGATGGTCACTGTCTGTGCAATAGTCTCAGGGAAATCGGAAATATATTTGCCTATGGGATGAGTGAGCGAAAGTTTTCCTTCTTGTAGAAGCTGTAAGATCAGCACTTGCGTAAAATCTTTCGTCAGCGAACCGATATTGTATTTGGTCTCAGCGTTCAATGGCGTTTTTTTCTCCCAATCCGCATAACCAATGGAATGCTGGTACATAATGTTCTCACGCTGTGCGATGAGAATATTCCCCGAAAATAATCCCTGCTGTGTAATTTCTTGTATAAAGGTTTGTACGTGTTGGAGTGTGGTATCAGGCGTTTGGGCAGTGAGAGTGCATACTTGAAAGCACAGAAAGCAAAAAACAGTGTAAATTCTTAGCATGGTCGTATGTGAACAGTAATTCAACATTAGAAATTGAGCCTTAACTTACAACAAATCGGACGCATTATCTGTTAATGTGTTGTTAAGCAAGTGTTAAACAAGTGTTAAAGAACGCTCTACCGAAATGCAGTGCTTATGAAATTTTATGTTCGCGCTGTCCCGTAGCGTGGACTTCAATATCTGTAAAAGATTCCGTCCGATGCTCCGTGTAGATTTTACTATGAAAGGTGTCAAGAAGCGTCAGCAAATAAATAAACTCTTCTTTTTGCGCATTGGTAAGCGAACCCGCTATAATATGGCTGGCTGCGCCCATTTGCTGTGCAGTTTGAAAAAACGCTTCTTTGCCGCGTGGCGTGAGCCGAACACGTTTCATGCGTTTATCTTTTGTATCGGCGTACTCTTCCACTAATCCCGATTTCTCCAAGCGCCGCATAATTTCTGACCCCGTTGTTGTCTCAGTCAGCGTGGCAGAATAGACTTCGGATTTTGTCGGCTCGCCTTGTGTTCGCTCGTACTGTATGATTGCCGCAAGGAGAACAAACTCATCAATAGATGCGACAAGCTGTCCATCTAATGCTTTTTTTGTGTAGAGCTTGGCATAGCGACCCATTCGCCCAAGCAAAATACTAATCATGCCGTCAGCATCCGTGGGTTGATGCGATATTGTACCGTTGTCCACTGCTAATGCAGTGCGTATAGCCATCGCGTGTTGAATCGGATCGGTCGTGGAGTCGTTATTTTTTCTACGCTCTTGTAAGCGTTGCTGCATCCATACGCTAAACTCTTCCAGACGTGCCTGCCTGTTTTCTCCTGTACGTTCATGCTCCTTCTCAAAATCTTGCCAAAGTGTGATTAAGTGCAAAATATTTTCATACCTGTCGGGCTGACTTGTATCCATCATCGGTGTTTCCATAGCGAAGCCTTGCATCTTTTTTTTCCTGAACGGGAACTTAGTCGAAAGGGAGTTGGTTTAGTTCGATAATACAAAATTGCACTAATTATTCCATTTTTGAAATATTTTTACAAAACAAACCATGAAAAAAATTACCGGTATGATTGCCAGATTCGGGATATGCTCGCTCTTGCTTGTTGTGCAAACTATGCCAAGCCTTTTTGCACAAAGCACAGTAACAACTGCGACCACAGAAATTTTGCCAAGTTCGGTGAAAACAAAAGGCTCTATTGAGGGAAGCGTCGTCAGTGCGGGAACACAAGACGCGATTGCGGGCGTGAAAGTAGAACTGGTTGGTGCAAAACTGGGAGCTATCACCAATGCTGCCGGAAAATTTGTCATGAAAAATGTTCCGACGGGTGTCTATTCCGTTAAATTTTCGATTCTTGGTTTTGAATCCTTTATTCAATCCGATGTTTTTGTCGGTACTGCAAAGCCTTACGTGGTAAGCGTCGAACTGCGCCCCGTAGCAGTGCGACTTGCCGGAGCAGAAGTCGAAGCATCGTACTTCCGCAAAAATACCGAAACTATCACGAGCACCCAACTTTTGAACGCGGAGGATGTCCGACGTGCGCCCGGCGTACAAGAAGACGTTGTTCGCGCTGTTGCATTGTTGCCCGGGGTAGCGGTGACACAAGCAGGTCGAAATGATTTGGTTGTGCGTGGCGGTGCGCCGTTTGAGAATTTATTTTTGGTGGACAATATCGAAGTGCCGAATATCAATCACTTCGGTTCGCAGGGTTCGACGGGCGGCCCGCTTTCGATTATCAACATTGATTTTGTGAAGGACGTAAGTTTTTCTACCGGCGGCTTCGGCGCGAAGTACGGCGACCGCGTTTCATCGGTAACAAATCTTTCGCTGCGCGATGGTAATAGCGAACGCTTCTCTGGCAAACTGAATTTGTCTGCCACGGGATTCGGTGTCATTGCCGAAGGTCCGACGGTGGCGGGCGGTTCGTTTTTGGTCGGTGTTCGCCGTAGTTACTTAGATTTTATTTTCACGCTTGCCGGGTTTGGTTTTATTCCGCAGTACTGGGATTTCACAGCGAAAATTACGCAAAAAATTGATAGTAAGAACTCCATTTCGTTTTTGGGTATCGGTGCGCTTGGAACCGTTGCTTTCAATAACGACACCGAAGAGAAACGTATTTCCAACAGCCGCATCACGGCTCCGGCGCAAGACCAATATTTTTCGGGACTGACATGGAAAACACTTTTGGGAAATGGCTTTATGAATGTGACGCTGGGGCGCACGTTTAGCAAATATCAGACTTCGCAGCGCGATACGCTCTTGCGCGACATCTTTCGCAATTACTCCACCGAAGGCGAAACGTCTCTGCGTGCCGATGTGGTGTTGCAAATGGACGACAAATTAGAATTGAGCTTTGGCGACATTGCCAAATATGCCAGCACACTCAAGTACGATATTTTTCTGCCCGCGTTCTTCCGCTTGGACAACAACGGCATTCCTCGCCCACTGAACGTGGACACGAATTTCACGGCTTTCCGCAATGCCACCTACGTGCAGGCATCGTACCAGCTTACGCCCGAACTTCGCACGACACTCAGTCTGCGCGGCGATTACAATAATTTCCTCACGACAAAATTTGTCGTCTCGCCGCGCTTTTCTCTCAGCTATGCGCTTTCGCCTTTTCAAACGCTGAATCTAAGCGGTGGTCGGTACTACCAAACGCCGCAGTTTATCTGGCTCATCGGTGATGCTTCCAATGCCGGCAAACTTGAGCCCATTCGCGTTGACCAAGCTGTGCTTGGCTACGAACATATTCTTGCACCGGACTTGAAATTTCAAATCGAAACCTATTACAAAGATTACTCGAACTATCCGGCGCGTGTCTATCGTCCGCAGTCGGTGCTTGCGCCCAACGGATTCGATGATATTTCCAACGATATTCCGTTTGGTTTGGAACCGATTGCAAGCGTTGGCGCGGGTACGGCGTATGGTGTAGAACTTTTCTTGCAAAAGAAATTGAGTGAAATTCCGCTCTACGGTTTGATTAGTGTGAGCTTGAATCATACGGAATTTGCGGGATTAGACGGCATTCGGCGTGTGGGTGCGTTCGACACGCCAATTATTGGCAATATTGCTGCGGGCTATCGATTTGACAATGATTGGGAACTGAGTGCAAAAGTACGCGCCGCATCGGGACTTCCCACAACACCTTTTGTTGATTCTCCGGCACGTTCTGCCGAAACACGGCTGCCGATGGGTTCGATTGATTTCTCGCGCTACAACCAAGGTGAACGCTTGCCATTTTTCTACGGAATTGATATGCGTCTCGACAAACGCTGGTCATTTAACGGTGTGCAGCTTGTGACGTATATTGACGTGCAGAACATAACCGGACGGCGCAATCAAAGCGGCTACCGCTGGAACCCACGGACACAAAAAGCCGACCCGATTCTTTCGATTGGTGTTCTGCCAAGTATCGGTGTGACGCTGGAATTTTAAGAGAGAATGGATTGTCATAAAAAAAAGCAAAGCCCTCGTGAAGCAAACTCTTCACGAGGGCTTCTTTCGTTTGGAAATGAGCGTATTTTCGACGACTTTTGCATTACCTACATCAACCAGCCCTCTAACATCTCAAACCACATCCGATGAATCTCAATCTCTCAGGAAAATACGCTCTTGTCGGCGGAAGCACCCAAGGCATCGGCAGAGCGGCTGCCATCGAACTCGCGCTTTTGGGCGCAAACGTCATCCTGCTTGCTCGCAACGAAAATGCACTCCGCGAAACATTTGCAACGCTCGACATCGGCAAAGGTCAGCACCATCGCTATCTTGTCGCCGACTATTCAGACGCATCGGCACTTGGTGAAAAAATAACAGCATATCTCCGCGAACATCCTGCTATCCATATTCTTGTCAACAATACCGGCGGACCTCCGTCGGGCGCAGTGCTCAATGCAACAACGGATGAATTTCTTGCTGCCTTCCATAACCATCTACTGTGCAATCATATTTTGGCACAAGCCGTCGTGCCGGGTATGAAAGCGGAACAGTATGGTCGTATCATCAATGTTATTTCCACGTCCGTCAAGCAGCCCATTCCCGGACTGGGTGTTTCCAATACCATTCGCGCTGCGGTGGGGAATTGGTCGAAAACGCTTTCCATCGAACTCGCACCTTTTGGGATAACGGTCAACAACGTTTTGCCCGGCGCAACAAAGACCACGCGCTTGCAGAGTATTATTGACAACAAAGCGAATCGACAGGGAAAGTCGTCGGAAGACATCACGAACGAGATGATTGCCGAGATTCCCGCCGGAAGAATTGCCGAAGCAAGCGAAGTGGCAAATGCCATTGCGTTTCTAGCCACACCGGCAGCAGCATACATCACCGGAATAAATGTACCCGTTGATGGTGGAAGAACTTCAAGTTTATAGAAAATATTTACCATGACTACCATACACAACTATATCAACGGCGCACTTGTTGCTCCCGCATCGGCTCAGTATTTGGATGTGTACAATCCTGCTCTGGGGCAGGTGTACGCCGAAGCCCCCGACTCCGATGCGCGAGACGTACAGCAAGCAGTGGAAGCAGCACAATCTGCTTTTCCCGCGTGGTCGAAGATGCCTGCTGAGGAAAGATCGCAGTTGTTGCTGAAAATAGCTGCGGGGATTGAAGCAAATTTCGACAAACTGGCGCTTGCTGAATCCATAGATAACGGCAAGACGTTGAAGTTGGCAAAAGCAATGGATATACCCCGCGCGGCAAGTAACTTTTTCTTTTACGCCACCGCCATTATGCACCACGCAAGCGAGTCGCACTACATGGAAGAAGGCGCAATCAACTACACGCTTCGCCGACCGATAGGCGTAGTCGGCTGCATTTCTCCGTGGAATCTGCCGTTGTATTTGTTCACGTGGAAAATCGCTCCCGCGCTGGCAGCCGGAAATTGCGTTGTGGCAAAACCCTCCGAGATAACACCGATGACGGCGTACCTGCTCTCGGAAATTTGCATTGAGGCAGGATTGCCGCCCGGAGTGTTGAATATCGTGCATGGACTTGGGAGTAAAGTCGGTCAGGCTATCACGGAGCATTCCGGCATTCCGGCGATTTCCTTCACGGGCGGCACAAGCACCGGAGAACAGATAGCAAAGGTTGCTGCTCCAAAATTCAAGAAACTATCCTTAGAACTTGGCGGCAAAAATCCCGCGATTATTTTTGCCGATTGTGATTATGAAAAGACTTTGAAGACCGTTGTGCGCTCGTCCTTCTTAAATCAAGGACAGATTTGTTTGTGCGGCTCCCGAATTTTTGTGGAGCGTCCGCTGTACGAACAGTTCAAAACGGATTTTGTGGCAGCAATCAAGAATCTTACAGTCGGCGACCCATTAGACGATGACACTACGGTCGGAGCGGTTGTCTCGGAAGCGCATCTGCACAAAGTCTTGTCCTACATCGAGCTTGCCAAAGAAGAAGGCGGTCGAATACTGACCGGAGGAAACAGAGTGCGGCTTGAAGGAAATTGTGCAAACGGTTGGTTTATTGAGCCGACGTTGATAGATGGACTTGGGTACGATTGCCGCACGAATCAGGAAGAAATTTTTGGTCCGGTGGCAAGCATCATGCCTTTTGATACTGAGGAAGAAGTATTGCTGTACGCAAACAGCACACAGTATGGTCTTGCATCCAGCCTTTGGACGGAAAATCTCAGCAGAACACACCGCGTAGCAGAAGAATTAAAAACGGGTATCGTGTGGGTAAATTGCTGGTTGCTGCGCGACCTCAGAACACCGTTTGGCGGCATGAAAAATTCCGGCGTAGGGCGAGAGGGCGGCTGGGAAGCATTTCGATTTTTCACTGAGGCGAAGAATGTGTGCATAGAATATCAGCAAAAATCGTAGCGAGTACGTCCTTGAACAAAAGTAATCCACATAAGAAACAAGATAACATATTGCCTTGTTCATTTTTTACGAAATAGTTTAGACAATCTCCTTCACTTTAACATATCCCAAAACCATGGAAAATTTATTAGGCTACTCGTGGATACTGATTCTGATAGTTGCTGTTGTGTTGTACAAATATATTCTTCGGTTTTTATTTGGCATGGTCATCGTTCCCGAAGACCGTGTTGGGCTGGTGACCAAGAGATTTATTCTCTTCGGAGAGAACAAGGAACTGCCGGACGGGCGAATAATAGCGACAAGAGGTGAAGCGGGTTTCCAAGCCAAAACTCTTGCACCGGGCATATACTTTGGTAAATGGGTTTGGCAATTTGACATTACGATGGAAAATTTCACGATTATTCCCGAAGGGAAAATTGGTTTGGTGATGGCGAAAGATGGCTCTGAAATTCCGACGGGAAATATTCTTGGAGAACGAGTCGAGTGCGATAATTTGGCTCTACATGATTTCGGTTGGAAATCTCTCCCAAGAATACTGAAAACATCTCGCTGTCATACCGACGAATGTCGGTATCCATATCGAAAGAAAACAGCACCTATACGCTTCCAATGGCTGCCGACCTACGTCGGCATGACAAAAATTTCCAACTAAA
>JANYDO010000509.1 GCA_025363605.1 Candidatus Kapaibacterium sp. | reverse complement strand
CACCCTCCCCATGCCTTCTACGCCCTCGTGTGACGGTAAAATAAGTACGTCCATGACTTGCATCCAGCGCCAAATATCTTCACGCTGCCCCATAAGTTGTATGTTCTCTTGTAAGCCCGCTTCTCGAATAGCTGTGTGTAGGCGAATTTCATCCTCTTCGTCAAGAGCAGTGCCAAACATCAGCGTTAGAGGTAGCGTCTCCGGCGATGCCGTCTTCAGCTGACGAAGTGCTTCGATTAAGTCAAAAATTCCTTTGCCTGTTTTTAACTGCCCAACAAAACCGAGAATTTTTTTGTCAAGCGGCAACTCGAGTGTGAGCCGTTGTAGCTCCTTATCCAATAGGGGCGTGAAGGATGCGCAATCTACACCATTGTAAATTGTCCGATATTTTGAGTGCGGTGCTAAGGCTGATTCAGATACTACTTTTTGATAAAATTCATGCGAACTCTTTCGCCCAAAACGCTCTTCTGCTACGCCATTCGATACGCAGATAACAGACGAGGCAAGGGTTCTATTGATGCGGTCAAATTTCTCTCGCTGCGAGAGTCGTACGTGCCAGATCATTTGGATGCGAGCTAAACGTGCGGCAATGCCGAAAACAAGTGTATCGCGCTCATGGTCGGGATGGACAATCGTAATGCGTTCCTCTTCCAGTATCTGTCTGGCAGCGCGTATAGTTTCTGCAATGTGGCGTATGTGCTTGGGTTTGATGCTGTCCAAAAGAGGCATCGTTAGAACTTTGCAACCAAGCGCTTCGGCTTTGGCGCTGAGTTCGCCGCGGTTCTGGCAAAGGAGAAGCGGTGTAAATCGGGTGCGGTCAAGGTGTTTGATGAGGTCGAGCATACTTTGTTGACCGCCCATTCTCGCATGGTCAAAGTGGCTCACAAACAAAATACGGTGGTGCATAGTGTTGTAACAAAATGGTGACAAACCAAATAAAGGCTTCCAGAGAGGATTGATGAACCATTGTCACAGATGAGAGAGCATATATTGCCGCGAAACCTGACACGATTATCTCTGTGCTTTGGTTGAAAGCCTTTATTGATTCACTTCACAAAAACATTGTGACTTATGGTAGGTTACCGTTACAACCGAAATATACTTCTGAAAAGGTGTTCGGAATGCCATTGGTGCAATAAATTGGAATTCTATGCAACAAGATGGAGAAGAAGGGGGAATGAACGATGACGCTTGACTTGCTAGCGGTGGAGATTTAAGGCGGCTTGGAGGCGGGGCTTGTAGGTGCGGGAAAATTTCAGTTCTGTGCCGTCTTTCAGTATGACCATGCCATCGCTGTGCTTGGAGTGCTGAAGCTCTTTAATAGCGAGGATATTGACGATGATGGAGCGGTGAATACGAAGGAATATTGTGGGATCGAGCTTGGATTCCAGCACGTGCATCCGCTCACGCAGGAGATAGGTTTTCTTTTTGGTGTGTATTTCGGCATAATAAGTTTCCGCTTCTATCCACTCAATATCGGTTATTTTGACCACAACCGCCCGTCCGCGCGAGTTCAGTGTGATATGCTCCCAGTATTGAGTTTGCACGTCGTCCGATGAAATTTGCTGCGTATAGAGGGGATTTTCATGGAGGAACTGCAAGAGGCGCGAGGTGAGGTCGTCTATTTTTTGCCGCCTACGCAGTGCTTTCGCGCGTTCCAAAGCCTTAAAAAAGCGCTCTTCTTCGACGGGCTTCAAGATATAATCCAGTGCGCTGGCGGCAAATGCTTTTAAGGCATAGCGGTCGTATGCGGTAACAAATACCACGATCGGAATCTGCTCAGGCTCGAGCATCTGAAGCACATCAAAGCCGCTTAACTGAGGCATCTGAATATCTAAAAAGACAATATCAATTGGCGTAGAGCGTAAAAACTCCACCGCCTCAAAACCGTTTGTACACTCGCTGATGGAATCAATTTCGCTATCATCTTTCAGCATTATTTGTATATTTTGCCGTGCCAAATCTTCATCGTCCACTAAAAGGACGTTATAGCGCTCAGGCTTGGCGACCGCTTGCGCTACTCGTGAAAGAATCGTCGCAGAATCCATGAGAGAAATTGTATGAGGAAGATAGAGTAAAAGCGCTGGTTTGGTGGGTAGGCAGCGCCGGAGATTTTACAGGGGCATTTCCATTGGTAAGCAGACACGGGCAACCACACCACCGTCGGGGCGATTATGCAATTCCAGCGAAGCCATTTCGCCGTAGATGTGCTGTAAGCGAGACTGGACATTTTGTAAACCGATGCCTGTCATTTGTGTCATATCCCAGCCCGGTGGTAAGCCTACACCATTATCGGCTATTTCAATGCAGAGATGGGCAGTTTCGTCGTGGTCGAGCCGCCGGAAGGCGCTAATGTGTATGATGTGCGTAGTGCCGAGATGATTGGTCAGCCCATGCTTGACGGCATTTTCGATAAGCGGTTGCAAAATAAGATTGGGTACGTGTACATTACTCACCTCTGGCGTTACTGCTATATGATGGACGAGCTTATTTTGGAAACGAATTTCTTCAATCGAAATATACCCGCGAATAAAGTGCAGTTCCTGCTCCAGTGTTACAAAATCATCTTTCGCTTCTTCCAGCACGTAGCGAAGCAGCGCTCCAAGTTGCGTGAGCATTTGTATCGCATTCTGCTTCTGTTCTGAGCGAACAAGAGCAACGATGGAGTTGAGCGTATTGAAAAGAAAGTGTGGTTGTAGTTGCGAGCGCAAGGCGTGGAGCTGCGCCTGAATAAGTTCGGCTTGGAGTTGTGCCGAAAGAATCTGCAGCTCTTTAGCGTGCAGTTCGCGTTCACGGAAAAGGCGGTAATAGTTGAACGCAGACCACGCCCCGACAATGAGGCAATACAGCAGAAAATTTACCGGCACAACACCGCGCAGAATCCGCGTGCGATGAAATGCCTCGTTCAGTTTCTTGACTGCTTCCGCGTTTTCGGTTGGAATTTTGGAGACCACAATGGTATCGCCTTGCCGATGAAATTGCCTGTCGCCTTCCACATATTTCTGCGGACTAAACAGTGTGTCGGTCAGCAGCCGAGTAAGCATACCGCGCCGCGTCTGCCGAATGAGCATCATTTCGGGCGGAACGGTGTTTTGCAAGACGATTTCCACAAAACCAATGTGGCACGACGTAACTACTGCAAATGCTGTAATGTGAATGAGGATATTGCGAAAAGGAGCAGTGGTAATAGGGAAGCGCTGACAAATAGCAAGTACCGCGAACGTTAGTCCAATCCAAATGCCCCACCACAGGAGATGGCGCAAAATAATCTGCGAAAAAGGGAATTGTGATTCGACGGTATATCGTGATTCGTCGAAGACATAGAAAATACACGCGGAGAGCAGGATAAAGACTGTCCAAAAACTTACCACGACGACCAGAAGAAGTGTTCGCTTGTTATTCATTGGTACTGTTTTGGTGGCTAAGGTGAGTATGGTCGGTTCGTGATGTGAACAGATGCGAACAACTTCGCATTGTACGCAAATCACTGGCAATGTACCGCAATATTTGCAATGAATTGGAGCAAAGATGCAATGAGATGGAGAAATTGGGCAAATCGATGGTACGGCAATCCCAACAAATCTACGCTTGCATTCTTGAGTTTGCATCTTTACCCCAGCAATCCAGACAATCCCAATACATCCCAGTCAGTCTGGCAATAAAAAAAGGACTGCACTTCCAAAAAAGCACAATCCCTTTTTCATACCCCAAAAACGCATTATCGTTTGTAGCAAAGCACAATAATACCGCAGCTAAAGGCTTGCGACCGCACAAGTTTCAAAGGAAATTTGTGTTCTACAGCGCCAAAAATGGACATTCCACGACCTAGCGCTGCCGGATTGACAAAAAGATGATATTCGTCAATAAGGTTGTGCTTGATGAGGTTGGAAACAAATGTGCCGCCGCCGTATGCGATAATATCACCGCCGGGCTGCCCTTTCAGGCGATTGATTTCCTCCGCTATATCGCCTTGTGCCAGAACGGTATTGCTCCATTGCGATTTCTCCAGCGTTCTGGAAAAAACAACCTTTGGCGTATCGTTCATTTTTCGAGAACCATCTTCATCAGGTGTTTTTGAGGTGGCAGCTAGTCCCGCCCACGTGGGAATAAAACCCTCTGCAAGGACTCGCCCAAGAAGAATACAGTCAACGGGAGTGGTGATTGCCGTAACGTACTGTTTGAGTTCATCGTCCCAATCCCAGACCATCCAGTCCATTTCGCCATTTGCTCCGGCAACAAAGCCATCAAGGGAGACTTGCATTTGCAGTTTAAGTGTTCGCATGGTTATTGATGATTACGCGGTGGTAGGGAAATTGATTTTGTGATAGCAAAGATAGGAAGCAGCAAGCAGCCCGAAAACAACCACTGGGAATGCCGTTTGACCGCCAAGCCCGTCCACAGCCGTATGTGAAACCGCAGCAGAAATCATGGTAATACCGAATCCTGCATATGCCCATTCTTTGTAGCGTCCTTTGATGGCAGGAATGATGAGTACGAGTGCGCCGAGGACTTTGAAGACGGTGAGCATCACGCGAAAATAATCGGGATAGCCTAAGTGCTTAATGCCGTCTATTGCTATTTGCGTGTGCGACGTGAAGG